>JACZJL010000021.1 GCA_014860585.1 Bacteroidales bacterium
ACACAGGAAAAACAGGAATTACGAGAAAAAGTTACCGAAGCAGCTGTTCTGAGAGCTTACAACATCCAGTCGTCTGGGATCAGACATCGTGGGGCAAAGGAAGAGGAAACCGACAAGGCACGCCGCACGGATGGCTTAAAAATCTGTTTTACTATTGGCGAAAATTCGCTCATCACTCCGGGAACAAAGGACATCTTTATCCGGATTGCACGCCCCGATGACGTCATTCTTATTTATGACAAAACGGATGAATACACTTTTACTTACAGGGATAATAAGTTGCAATATTCTCTCAAAAAGTCGATTGATTTCACCGGAAGTGCACAAGATGTTTGCGTTAGCTGGAAAAAACGCAACCTCGACGAAGAGACTATGGCCGGCCGCTATCGCGTAAGCATTTACTCCGACGGCAATCTGATTGGCGAAAGCGCTTTTGAGTTGAGGTAATCTTTGTTCAGATTGGCGACAGTGTTTAGGCGAAGCGAGTAATCTACCCTCAATCTCAAATTTTTCTCTCATGTTTCTGTGATTCAATCAGTAGTTTTATGTAAATTTGTGGTCTGAATATCAATAACATATTGCCATGAAAAAACTACTGCAATCAATCGTCATCTTGTTGAGCGTGATTTTTCAAATACAAGCTCAGAATTACCAGACCTTTAATTCCGGCAGGATTGCTTCGTATGAAGATCAATGGAACGTTATTAAGTTTGTTCGTATAGATTCAGTGAATTTCCAAACCGATTCGGTATTGATGCCGTTCGGCGGTTTCCAGGAGATATCCTATCAGGAATGTTATATCATTGATGGTGTTTCGTGGCTTGGAAAAGAGATCATTGTTCATGATAATGGCTGGAATCTTTTCGTCACCAGCGAAGAAGATACCGTTCACATCAATACTGCCGTAACGCAGGGCGAAACCTGGACGGCCTTTCATCGGCCAGGCCAACTGATCATCACAGCAACCCTCATTAGCCATGATGTTCAGAATTTTCTGGGATTGCAGGATTCGGTTAAAACCATCGGGTTCCAGGCATACAATCATTTGATGGAACCCATTAACCACGCTATTAATTCCATGACAGTGGCTTTAAGTAAAAATTTCGGGTTTGTTCGCACGCTCAACTTTGCCCTGTTTCCTGATATCTATCCTTACATTGGAAATGATTGGGACGGTTTGCGTGAATTTGAATTGATAGGCTTGTCTGATCCACAGGTTGGCGTTCAAAATTTAACCTGGATGGAAGTGCATGATTTTCAGCCAGGAGATGAATTTCATGTTTATTACTTCAACGCAACCTTTTTTGCTCCAAATGAATTACAACAAACCATTCAAAGATACCTTGACCGTGAAGATTTTGCTGATTCAGTAAGATATTCCGTTGAGAGAATCCAGTCAACTTTGCACTACAGTTACCAGGGGAATACATTTGAATTCATCCATGATACCATCATCGAAACTTACCGCCCGAATGAAGATTTCGACAAACTACCAGGCGAAATCGTATTTGATGAAGACTGGGCTGATGGTGCATTTTACTATAAATTGAACACCCAGTGGCATCAGGCTAAAATCAAACCTTCACCCGATTTTTGGCTCTTCAATTCTGGTGAATATTGCTGGAACTACTTAATTATTGACGGTTGCATTTCTGATTACACCTGGTACAAAGGATTAGGCGGACCTTATCACAATTGTGATTTTTGGGGAGAAATTGAACGTTCGCTGGTGTATTACAAAAAAGGCAGCGAAACCTGGGGCACACCGCTGGTTATTGTTGGCATGGAGGAAAATCAACCCAAAAACGGAATAAACATTTACCCTAACCCTGCCACCGATAAGTTATGGATTATGTGTGAGGATACTGATTTGCCGCTAACCGTTGAGTTTTATGACTTGCATGGAAGGCTTGCCAAAGAAGTTGTTCTATCTGAAACTGTTCAGCAAATTGGGTTGCAGGAATTCACAAGAGGTTTTTATTCCTACAGGATTTACAATGATGCCGGCTTGACTGGTTTTGGAAAAGTTGTCATTGAATGACCAAATCTTTATCCATTTATCCCGCAATTGCCTTCTCGGTTTTGGGTTTCGCCAGTTTTTCAACCCACCATACCCACAACATAAAAATGACCACATAAAAGAATGGTCTGAAAAGATAATCGTGGCTAAAGTCCCAGTATTCCGGAAGTACAACAATAACAACGGACAAACCGATGATCCTGAATAAATTGGTGAAATATACCGCGATTACACCCAACGGAATAAACCAAAGCTTCCGCTTCCAGGATCCCGGGAAAAGAAGCATCAACAGCACAAACTGCAGGATCTGTTTAAACCCCGAGCAACTCCTGTTCACGGCAATATAACCTTCGTTTGCAAAGTACATGGTTTTATTCTGATCAACTGCGGTAATTTCAATCTGAAGCACGTTCCCAACAAACCACGCACTGGGATAATAGACCGTTTCTGCCATCTTCCCCTCAAGGTTAAAAATAGCTTCCTTTAACGGCCAGTATTCGAGCGTGTTGGCCCAATATCGATAGGTGTAGTGAATTACGAGGGTAATAAGGATAAATAATGCAACATCTTTGAACACATCAAGGCGGTATCGACGGATGAACGTTTGTACAAGTTGTTTCAGGTTTGAAGTGCTCTTCATTGGCAATTCGTATAAAAACAGGTTTAAATCACTAATTATTAGTATGATATGATATCAAAAGGATCAGATAAATTTGACAACCTCATCGAAAGGTTTTCGGATTTTCCGGCCAGTTTTATTAAAATCTTTTTCCGGGTAACCCAATGGAGTCATAAAAAAGGCCTCCTCCTCATCTTCCAGAATTCCCGTTGCACGAAGTTTCTGCGGATCGAATGCAACTATCCAGCAGGTTCCGACACCTAAAGATTCAGCCGCAAGAATCATGTGGTCCATGGCAATGGTAAGATCAGTCTGTAATGTATCGTACCCGTCAGCTTCACGGCTCCAGGCAAGGCTCCTTTTACCAGCAACAATAAGCAAATGCGGGGCGTCCTTAAACCACTGACGGTGGTAGCATTCCCTAACCTTTGCGAGGTTTTCATCTGATGAAACCAGGTAAAACCTCCATGGCTGTCGGTTAGCAGCGGAAGGGGCCAGCCGGCCGGCCTCCAAAATCATTTTCAATTTTTCCGGTTCAACAATACGCTTTGAATCATAGCTCCGGATGCTTTCTCTGTTTTTAATCAGCTCATTAAATTCCATATTCAAATTTGCTTGTAAACTGCAAAAGTGCACATTTTAATGGATTTCATGCTTAAATTCTTTAACCCGTTAACTGTAATCACAGTCATATTCAGGGTTGAAAAAGTCAGTTATTCCAATGAAAAAGTTAACCAGTTGATTTTTAACCATTATTTAACAATTGATATTAAACAATACTTAAATAGCAATGTTTAAAAGCATTGTAGTACAATAATCCGTTTAATTATGAAAACTCTTTTTACTTATCTTTTAATTTTCCTGTTCACCTCAAGTGTTTCTGCGCAGCAGGTGGATTTGGATGCTGCTTTACAGAGGAGACCGACAGAACTGCCCATCCAGGTGAGATTATGGGAATTATGCAACGTAGCCAATGCGGATAATGTTGAAAAAATGGGTCAGATCATGTCCCATTCACGTATTGGTATGCGAAACGACGGTAAAGTCAACGTCAGGATCATTCATCCCAGAGACAATCGGGTATCTCCGAAGGAGATTTTAACCAATCAATCTATTGAAGTATTTCGGGAAGATCCTGAGCAAACCAGTATTTACATTGATCCCAGGTATCTGATTGCGCTGGCAGAAAGTTTACCCACGGGATATGTTTTATACCAGGAAGCACCGGCCGATCCTTTAAATGAAGGGCCTACACCTCAGGTACATAATTCAGCCTCTTATTCTGCAGGCGGCGCTCCGGGAGGTGCTGGAATCAAAATAGCTGTTATTGACGTGGGGTTCAATGGCCTTCAAAATGCAATTGCAAATGGTCGGGCACCGGCCAATTATGATTCAATAGACTATTCTTCGTCGGGTGTTTTGAATGGCTCGTCTCATGGAGTGGCAGTGATTGAGACCGTATTTGATCATGCTCCCAATGCTCAGTATTTCATTTACAAAGTGATCAATTCATCACAGTGTGCCAGTGCTGTTGACCAGGCAGTATCAGATGATGTGGACATCATTAATATGTCGCTGGGTTATCGTGGTTTGGGTTGGGAAGATGATGATAATAGCCTTTGTACCGCAACCAATTCAGCCGCTGATGCCGGAATACTGGTCTTTGTTTCATCCGGAAACAGTAAGAAATTGCACTGGCAGGGGACTTTTTCCGATAATGACAATGACAATTGGCATGGCTGGTCGGGAAATAATGAGCTCAATACCATTACCCTTCAGGATACGACTTCGATAAGTTGTGGCTGCACCTGGGATCCTTCCCAAAATACCGATTACAATATTTATATCTATAATGCTCAGGGAACACAAATACTCGATTCAGATGAGATGGCAGGCACTGAATTTGAAAGTGTAAATTTTCAGAATACAGCAGGTTTTGCTGTACCTGTTGCAATAGCAGTGAGAAAAATATCCGGGCCGGATGTAGAGTTTGAAATTCAATGTAATACGAGTGGTGTTGGGAGTAGCGTTGTCAACGATCAATTAACGTTTCGTGTGGCTGCCGGTTCGATAACCTGGCCTGCAGCCTGCTCGGCTGACAATGTGATTGGGGTGGCAGCTGTGGATCGTCCTGATTTTAACAATCCATCCGGCGTTTCAGGAATAAGTACCGTTTATAGCAGTGAGGGTCCCACCAACGAAGGAAGACAGGGAGTTGATATTACCGGAGCTACTGTAACCACTATTGGAGGAGGAGGTCAGTTTTTTGGAACCTCCTGTTCATCACCCAATGCCGCCGGGGCAGCAGCAGCGCTGTGGTCAACACAACCAAATCTGAATGCAGACAATATCAGGTATCTCCTTTATAGAAAAGCACAAATCTACAAGGACTGGGGAACCCCGGGACTTGACTACATTTATGGTTGGGGCGGTCTTTATCTCCACGATTACATCATAAATACCAAGTATGTTGACAGGTTGGTGAACAACCCATTAGGATTTTCTTCGCGTGTTTTCCAGTATGTAGATGATGCCTTCAATGCAGTACCAAATCCTCCGGCCGAAGGTGCTGTAATCCTATTTTTTAACGATTATCCATCACCTTATACCCCCATCAATTTTTTGATGAACAAGAATGTATTATTAAAAACTCTCGGCGGAGAATCAACTTTAGGAAATAATTAAAAACCCAGTTAATATGAAAACTATCTTTACAAAAATCAAGTACTTAGTTATTTTGTTCGCATTATTATTCAGTGCTAATTTTGCTGATGCACAAATCGGAATTGACAACGAAACCCCCAATCTGAACTCCTCGCTTGACCTTGGGGCAACTGACAGGGGCCTGCTTCCCAACCGTTTAACCACATTCGAGAGGGTAAATGTTCTTCAACCAAATCTTGGTGTGGCTGAAAAAGGGATGTGGGTTTTCGACACCAATCAAAACCTTTATTATTTCTGGGATGGCGGCCAGTGGGTAGCTATGTCGGCGGGATCAATGAGCGGTAGCGGGCAGCAAGGGCAGGTGGCTCTTTGGGGAATGGGCAACACGCTTACCGGCTCAAATAATTTCGTTTGGGAAGAAGCCGATACAAGGCTTGGTATTGGTATAGACTATCCGGAAGCTACCACACACATCAACAGTATATCAGGTAGCGCACTTAAAATTACCAGTTCGGGACTCAGTGAGGTTGATGAATATATCGTTGGCATCGAAAGAACAATCAATCCACTTCCCGGAACACACTACCTGCAAATGAGAGTGCCGTTCGGCTCACACACCAACTTCGATTTTTTAAATCTGAAGTATGGCAATCAGACGGTATTGAAAGTAAATGGCAACGGACACCTCAACGCATCAACCATTGGCGCAGGAACCGATGAGGCAAACGCTCGTTTTAACATTAATGATCCCAGTTCCGATTTGCTCATTGATGTAAAAGGTGGTGGTACACCAAGCGTTCTGGATTATCTGATCAATTTTGAAAGGACTGCTATCCCTTATCCAAATCTTGACCTGGTTCGGCTGAAACTGCCGGCAAATTCACCCGACGATACACAATTCATGGAATTTGAGAGGGGTGAGCAGGAGTTGGTTCAGGTGAACGGGAATGGAGATGTTGTTTTAAAAAATGGCGCAAGTTTTATAGGAACTTACAATGGCCTTAACAGCAGCAACGTTGAACTGGACGGCGGAGATGTTATTTTGGATGGCGGTCAGGTTACCTTACAAAACAATGGAAATCTGAGAGCGTGGTTTACGTCCAGCACCTCTAATGCATGGTTGAATTTGCATAATGGAAACAATACAAGAACGGTTTACCTGAATAGCGAAGGAACAAATTCATCTGATGGTGGATCTTTAACCCTATATGCCTACGATGGCACTTCGACTGTAACCCTCGATGCAAATAGCTCAGGAGGAGCGTATCTGAGCCTAAAACCCGTTGGTGGAGTATCCACAATAATCCTGGATTCTGAATATAACGGTACCAATAAAGGCCGGATTACATGTGGCGAAATAAGGCTCACGGGTGGCGCTGACTTTGCAGAGTATTTTGATGTGATTGATAGGAATAGCGAGGAACAGATTATCGAACCCGGAACGATTGTTTCGATTGATCCTCTCAATCCCGGTAAATTATTCCCGTGCAACGAAGCTTATGATAAAAAGGTGGCCGGTGTGATCAGTGGCGCCAATGGAGTAGATCCCGGATTGGTTATGGGTCATGACAACACGATTGCTTCAGGTGATTACCCTGTTGCACTTTCAGGAAGAGTTTATGTAAAAGCCGATAACTCCAATGGGAAAATCAACCCGGGAGACTTTCTGACAACCTCTGCAAAACCCGGGTACGCCATGAAGGTAAAAAACGTCAAAAAAGCAACCGGAGCCATTATCGGTAAAGCAATGACAAGCCTCGAAGATAATGAAGGACTGGTACTCGTGCTGATCTCACTTCAATAATCAGCTTCGAAATAAACCTAAATTCGAATCTATGAAAACACATCTTTATATAGCTTTCTTCATCATCGGCCTGTTCATTCAATCCGGACTTGCACAGAATGTTACGATTGCCGGTTCTGATATCACACTAACAAACGGTACATTGATGAACATCCCGGGTGATATAACTTTCATCGCTGATGTTGAAGTAGAAAATGCAGGAATTATTTCTGTCGGAGGTAATTGGAAGAATAATGCAACCAATGATCTTTATCTTCAAAACGGATCCGGTTCAGTGGTTGTAAATGGAGCTTCCGGGCAAATAATCGGTGGAAATTCCCGAACCTACTTTGGAAATTTGAGCATCGAACAATTTGTTGATCTCGAAAATGAAATCCATGTTGCAGGAGTCCTGCAGTTTGCAAATGCGAAATTATCACTCAATAAATACAATCTTTTCATCGGGCCCGGCGGCCAGATAGCAGGTGCAGATGGTAATGCCTATCTGATTGCTGAATCCAACGGTGTTCTCGTCAGGGAAGTGGGTAACAGCGAAGTATTATTCCCGGTAGGATCTGCTGCATCCTATCTTCCGGTGACGATGTTAAATACCGGTTCAACAGACAGATATGGAGTTAATCTTTTTTCGGACGTTCTTGATTCTGGCACCTCAGGAGTTACTATTCCTGAAATTGATCATTGCGTGCTGAATACGTGGTACATCATCGAAGAAAATCCCGGAGGAAGTAATCTGAATATCAGTTTTCAGTGGAATGCTGAAAATGAGCGGGCACTCTTTGATCGTTCAAAAAGCGGTATCGGAAACTTTAATGCTGGCGCATGGAATGCATTGGATGCCAAGCCGGCCTCAGGCAACAATCCATACATTCAAACCAGGTCAGATTTGACCACCGTGGGGGCCTTTGCTGTGGGAGATCAGGATTCACCGATGGCCATACCGGTCGTTTATGATGAGCAGAATATTTTTCTCCCTGCCGGCTGGACAGGTATTTCATCCTATCTGAATCCGGCAGATGCAGATTTGGAGGTCATGCTGAATGGTATAGTTAATCAGCTTGTCATACTACAAAACTTATCCGGTGTGTACTGGCCCAGCCAGGGGATCAATACAATCGGAAACTGGGACATAAACTCAGGATATCAGGTTAAAATGAGCGGTGAGGTAATATTGACCGTCTCCGGAATCCCAATGGTTGATGTTACGCTCGATCTTTCAGAAGGGTGGAACCTGATTCCTGTATTATCTGGATGTGATGTGGGTGTTGAGGATTTGTTTGCGGGAACTGATCTAATTATGGTCAGGGAGGTTGCCGGTTACAAAATCTATTGGCCGGAATTTGATATCAATACCATTGGGACATTAAGTCCTGGTGCAGCCTATATGGTGATGATGGGAAGCGAAGATGAAGTCGTTTTTCCAACTTGCGAAAAGTCCAATTCAACATCCTATCCACAGGAATCTTCAATCGAATTAAACCAGGATTTGACCTGGAATAAGTTTGCAAAAACAAACATCACCCATACCATTGCCATACCAGTAAGTGCTTTTAATGAAACACAAATTGAAGAGGGGGATTTCATCGGTGCCTTTAATGAGGAAGGAAAATGTTTTGGTTTTGTTGAGTGGAATCAAAATAATACAGCAATTACGCTTTTTGGTGATGACCAAACTACTGATGAGATGGATGGATTCACTGAACATGGCTTCATCAACTTTAGGTTAATGAAATCAATAACGAATCAGGAAGTCTGGCTTGAAGCTCAATACAACAATGACTTCCCAACCCATGAGGGTGTTTTTGTAAGCGGGGGAATTTCTGCAATTGATCATTTTAAAGAGTCCTCCGGCAGTGCTTTTGATAATGCCGTTCCCAAATTCAGATTATATCCTAATCCCGCGCATGATAAAGTGAGCGTTCACTACCATGCTTCAGATAATTGTCAATTAAGCATTCAAACGATTCACGGCGTTGAGGTTTATTTAACCGAATTAAACAGTCCTTTCACGGATATTGATGTTTCCTCCCTGTCACCCGGACTGTACCTTGTTAAATTAAACAATGGCGCTGATTATCAGGTTATGAGGTTAATAATTAAATAGCCTTTTCGATTAGAATTTACAAAAGAGTTGACTGTTACCTTAAGATTTGTTTTACTGTTTTTATTCACCTAAAATCAAGGCTTACTTTGCTTAAAAAGTGTTAAAATCTCATTATCAATACGATAATTAAAAAAAGTGTATTTTTGCAGCCGATTTGTTAACTAAACAATCAAGCATGAAGTATTTGATTTTTTTGTTCTTTGCAACGTTGATCACAATAATACCCCAATCCTGCAATCCCGACCGGCAGGATGATAATCAACAACAAAAGAACTTCAATTTGAAAGACCAATCTTTGAATAAAATCCTCGAAAGGGGCGCCCTTATTGCCACAACCGATTACAACTCAACAAATTATTTTATTTATCGTGGAGAGCCTGCAGGTTACCAGTATGAGTTGCTCAAAGCCTATGCGATGCATCTTGGTGTGAATCTCGAGCTGGTTGTGCATAATGATATCAACGATGCTATGGAGGATTTATGGGCAGGTAACGTTGATTTGATTGCTCATGGGATGACTGTCACAGGTAAAAGGAAAAAGTTGGTTGATTTTACTTACCCCCTTGGCCAGACCCAGCAGGTGCTGGTTCAGCGCAAAGCAAACAGCTTAAAGCAAACCAGTCAGGATGAGGGCTCAATTCAGGGGATAATTCGTAATCCTCTCGACCTTGCCGGGAAGATGGTATTTGTACCCCGCAATTCCGCACATGCATCCCGTCTTAGAAATCTTCAGGAGGAGATCGGGAGTAAAATATACATCGTTGAGTTTCCCCAGGACACTGAGCAGCTGATCGAAATGGTAGCCAGCGGAGAGATTGATTACACCATTTGTGACGAGCACATTGCGCGTGTAAACCAAAAGTATTACCAGAATATTGATATAGAAACGCCGGTCAGCTTTAAACAAAACTTTGCCTGGGCAGTGAATGTTGGCTCTGAAAGTCTGAAAAATCATTTGAATGAGTGGCTTGAAGGTTACCTGGTTTCATCCATGGGGAAATATGTTTATCAAAAATATTTTGAGAGCCCGAGATCATTCCAGTCAGCCTATCGGTACTCGTCAATAAGAAGTGGCAAAATTTCGGATTGGGATGAATTTCTTAAATCAAAAAGCCCGGAATATGGACTTGATTGGCGTCTTGTGGCATCACTGATCTACCAGGAATCGAGATTCCAGACAGATGTTTCTTCATGGATGGGCGCCTTCGGTTTGATGCAACTCATGCCCGGAACTGCTGAAATGCTCGGCGTTGATTATGACTCTTCTCCAGAGGATCACATGGAAGCCGGGATGAAATACCTCAAAGAGTTGGATTCCCGCTTTAAAGATATCGTGACTGACGATGATCAGCGGTTAAGGTTTGTACTGGCTGCTTACAATGCCGGCATTGCTCATGTGTTTGATGCACGTAGGCTGGCCATTAAATACAATCGTAACCCCAATGTTTGGGAAGGAAATGTAGACTATTTTTTGCTTAATAAATCTAATCCCAGGTATTACAACGATTCTGTGGTCTTTTACGGGTATCTTCGCGGTGAGGAATCATTCAATTATGTAAACGATATCATCAATCGTTATGAGCATTTTAAAAATGTATCAGATTAACGGGGATTTCCTGTTGATAAGCCTTTTCCATCTATAAGAAAAGAAGAGACTGTCTCAAAAGTCTTACATTTGGATTTTTAACTTTTCGGGTTAAAACCAGACTTTTAAGACAGTCTAGGCAAATTTAAGTTAAACGGACTGTTTCAACCGCATTAAATCTGCTGATAAAAATCATTCCCTTTATCATCTACAATGATGAATGCCGGGAAGTCTTTTACCGTTATCTTTCTTACCGCTTCCATTCCAAGATCTTCAAAGTCAACAAGTTCAATGGATTTAATATTGGCTTGGGCCAAAATTGCTGCAGGGCCTCCGATTGAGCCAAGATAGAACCCGCCATATTTGGCACATGCACCTGTAACCTGTTTGCTGCGGTTTCCTTTTGCAAGCATAATCATCGAACCGCCATGACTTTGGAATTTGTCAACGTATACATCCATCCGGCCGGCGGTTGTTGGACCGAAACTTCCGGAAGGCATACCAGCAGGTGTCTTAGCGGGGCCAGCGTAATAAACTGGGTGATTTTTGAAATAATCAGGCATCGGTTTCCCTTCTTGAAGCATCTGGTTGATGCGGGCATGAGCAATATCGCGTGCTACGATCAATGTGCCGTTGAGGCTTAAACGGGTTTTTACCGGGTATTTACTCAGTTCGGCCAACACTTCTGCCATTGGCCGGTCGAGGTTGATCTCCACAGCAGGGGTCATTTCCGGTGGAGCAGCAGGGAGGAAGCGTGCCGGGTTCTTTTCCAGTTCTTCGATGAAGATACCATTTTCAGTAATTTTTGCTTTGATGTTCCGGTCGGCGCTGCAACTTACCCCCATTCCCACGGGGCAGGAGGCTGCGTGACGCGGAAGGCGGATCACCCGTACATCGTGAGCAAAATATTTTCCTCCGAACTGTGCGCCAATGCCGCTTTCCTGGCAAATTTTGCCGATACGGTCTTCCCATTCAAGGTCACGGAATGCCTGGCCGTAAGCATTGCCCTGTGTTGGTAAACTGTCATAATATCCGGCTGATGCTTTCTTGACCGCAGTGAGGGTGGATTCGGCACTGGTTCCGCCAATAACAACGGCAAGATGGTAAGGCGGGCAGGCTGATGTTCCAAGTTCCTTTACTTTTTCCCTGAAGAATTTTGTCAGATTTTCCTCCGTCAGCAGTGATTTGGTTTGCTGAAATAAAACGCTTTTGTTGGCAGATCCTCCGCCTTTTGTCACGATCAGGAACTCATAAGTGTTACCGGGAGTAGAGTAGATATCAATCTGCGCCGGAAGATTGGTGGCAGTATTTTTCTCTTCAGTCATAGTCAGCGGCGCAATCATGGAATAACGCAGGTAATTTTGCTGCCAGGTATCATAAACACCTTTTGAAAGGTATTCTGCATCATCAACACCTGTATAAACATTTTCACCTTTTTTTGCCATGATGATGGCAGTGCCTGTGTCCTGGCAAGTAGGTAACTTTCCTTCGGCAGATACCACCTGGTTTTTAATCATGGTGTAAGCTACAAAGCGCTCGTTATCGCTGGCATCCGGGTCTTCAAGGATGGCGGCCAGCTGTTTCATGTGTGAAGAACGAAGATAAAATGAAACATCAAAAAAGGCTTCACGGGCCAGCAATTCCAGCCCTTCCGGGGCTACTTTGAGGATTTTTCGGCCATTGTACTCTTCAACCGAAACAAAGTTTTTGGTCAACAACCTGTATTGGGTTGTGTCGTCGTGAACCGGATAAGGGTTCTGGTAAAAAAACTCAGCCATGACAATAGTTTTTTGATTAATTATTGATTGAAATAAATCATTGATTCAGTCCCATTGCGATCCTGATCTTTTTTGGAATATCAGTGATGTCGTAATACCCATTGAACATATCATGTCCCTGCCCTATGGCAAAAACAGGTACAGGCGTTCCGGTATGAGAAAATGTGGTCCAACCCAACCCGGCTTTGTTATTCAAAACGCGAACGGCTGTCGCTGTGATTGGATTACCTCCACCATAGCGCAGGTATTTTTCTTCTTCAGTCATTATTGTTGTATCATTCATCGCTTTCCAGGCTGTTTTGAAAAGTTCGCTTTCATAGTCTGACAATGTGATCCCGGTTTCACCACCCAGTCCAAAGTAATTATTTACCATTTCCATAGCGAATTCGTAGCGCTGGTTTGCCGGCCCTTTGAGCAGTGAATCCAGTAAGATCGTAAAACTCTCGGACGATATTTTTTGCAGTTGTAATATCGCAAAATCGGAATCGTAATGCTTCCCAGCCCATCCTAAAGATAACCCGCCGGTTTCGTGGTCAGCAGTAACCACGATCAGGGTTTCATCAGGATGTTGATGATAAAATTCAAGGGCTACCTCCACTGCATCCGAAAGCGAAATTACATTTTGAATTACTGTTGCACCATCGTTGGCATGTGCAGCCCAGTCAATTTTTCCTTCTTCAGCCATGATGAAAAAACCTGTTTCATTGTCCAAAAGCTCAATAGACTTTTCAATAAACCGGCTCAATGGAATATCCTCTGAATTTTGATCTATTGCAAACCGCAAAGCAGCAGATCCATCAATAGGGCTACCAACAGCAATTACTTTGTTGTCTCCCGGTTTCAGCCGGTCAAATTCTTCGACTGACCTGGTGATTGTAAATCCAGCCTGCTCTGCCAGCAGGTAGGCTGATGGCTGGTCGTTATTTTTACCGAGCGGCTGGTTGAACCCTCCTCCACCGAAGAAGTTGAAATTGCTTTTCATCAGGTCGAGACTGATTTCATAGTAATTTGATCTTGTGGGCTGGTTAGCGTAGAAAACCGCCGGTGTGGCGTGATTGATACTTACGCTCGAAATAATCCCGATTTTGAAACCGCGATCCCTGGCTTCACAGGCAATTGATGTCAGGTTATTCAATCGTTTTCCATCCATCGAAATCGTATTGATCGTGGTTTTTTGTCCTGTGGCCAGTGCTGTGCCTGCAGCAGCCGATCCCGTGATCAGCCTGTTCAGGGCGTGATTGTTTGCAACCCCTGTTGTTGGAAATTCACTAAAGCTAAGTTTCGTGAAGCCGGTTTCTCGCTGTGCTGCTGCGATGTAGGCTTCCGTTACGGCAACATGGGTCATTCCCATCCCGTCACCGATAAAATAAAATACATATTTAGCCTGCTGTGCCCAAAGGCTGGTTGATAAGATAAACAGAATCAACAGGGTTACGTTAAAAGTACGGATCAAAAGTTTAGCAGAGGTCATATTTCAGATTTAAAATTCAACATTTAAACGCAAAAACCAATTGTTGGTTGCATTAATAAATCGTTAAATTCACAATGGTCACAAAGATACAGGGAAAAAAGATACAGCTAATGTAAAGGCGGAATTTTTTCAGGTGAATGAAAATTGAGGCGCACTTTCCTGTTTCAACAGCGATAATATCCCGCTAGGGCCGGATACTATAGCTTAACTGGCAGTCGCAATCTGTTAGGATAGATTCCACATATGCTGAAGCCTAAGCTAAGCAAGTGGTTAAACCGAACCCAGGTTGAACACGATTAACCAAAAGCCATGTTTTCATTGTTGCTGTTATTTCCTGTTTGATAGAACAAAAAAGCCTGAACCGCTCTTTGATCCAGGCTTTTATTTTGTCAGCGGAGAAAGAGGGATTCGAACCCCCGGGCCAGCAATGCCGGCCAACAGATTTCGAGTCTGCCCCGTTCGACCGCTCCGGCATTTCTCCGCGGCAAAAATAGCTATTTTTCCGGGTGTGATATATTTTTAGGAATGGCTTTTGTAAATTTGCCTTTAAGCTCTATAAAACCTCATTTCTTCCACTTGATGTTGCAGCCAATGCCTGGCAATTGCTCTGCAGGAACCGGTTTTCCGGCAAGGATCAGGTCGAGGGTTCGGCGCAGGTCAGCGCCGGTGATGGGTTTGCCATTGCCGGGCCGGGCATCGTCGAACTGACCGCGGTAAACGCATTTTAAATCACCGTCGAACACATTGAAATCGGGTGTGCAGGCGGCATCATAAGCTTTGGCCACTTCCTGGGTTTCGTCATAAAGATAGGGAAACGGAAAATCATGTTGGCGGGCGAACTCTACCATTTTTTCTGGTGAATCTGCTGGATAATTCTCCACATCGTTGGAATTGATCATTACAAAAGAGACACCTTTGTGAATATATTCTTTCCCCACGTTCACCAACGCTTTGATGATGTGAACCACAAAAGGGCAGTGATTACAAATAAAAACCACCACAGTGGCTTTGTCCGATTTCAGATCGTCCAGTGATTTCTCCTGACCCGAAATCATATCGGGGAGTTTAAAAAATGGGGCTTGAAAACCGAGGGGTATTTGATTTGTTGGTGTTGCTGCCATAGTTTTTGATTTTTTTCTGTTAACGATCAAAAGGCTTCCATTGTTCAATTGAACGGGTAAGCAGAAAGCTGAATCGATAAACATGAACGACATTTCTACTGCCTTCCGATGAACACAGTATCTTTGGCGCCGTTTCTTTGTTGAAGCAAATTTTAATTTTTCCCATGATTTTATTTGAGAAGTTTACCTTAAAAAACGGTCTTCGGGTAGTTGTACATCAGGACAAATCCACACCGATGGTTGCCATGAGTGTACTTTATGATGTTGGTGCGCGTGATGAAGACCCTGAAAAGACGGGTTTTGCCCATTTGTTTGAGCACCTGATGTTTGGCGGTTCGCTGAACATCCCCAAATACGACGAGCCGCTTGAAAAGGCAGGAGGGACCAACAACGCCTACACCACCAACGACATTACAAACTACTATCTGTCGCTGCCCTCTCAGAACCTTGAAACGGCATTTTGGCTGGAGTCCGACCGGATGAACCAGCTTGCTTTTTCAGATAAAAGCCTTGAAGTGCAGCGTAATGTAGTAACGGAGGAATTTCGCCAAACCCATCTGAACAAGCCTTACGGCGATGCGTGGTTGATACTTCGACCTCTTGCCTACACGGTTCATCCTTATCGCTGGCCAACAATTGGGAAGGAGATCAGCCACATTCAGCAGGCAGTGATGGATGACGTCAGGGCATTTTACCATAAATTTTATAACCCCAATAATGCCGTGATGGCAATAGCCGGCAAGGTGGAATACGACGAAATAAAGCGGCTGGCGGAAAAATGGTTTGAACCAATTGAAAATTTTGGGGAAAATAACCGGAACCTGCCAAAAGAACCGGAACAGAAGGAGGCACGTTTCCTTGAAGTGGAGCGCAGCGTGCCGGCCGATATGATTTACAAAACCTGGAAAATGTGCGACAGGTTACACCACGACTATTATGCCACCGACTTGCTGTCGGATGTGCTTGGCAACGGCAACTCTTCACGGTTTTACAGGCGGCTTGTCATGGAACAGAATCTTTTTACCGAATTGGACGCTTATGTTACCGGGAACTTTGACGAGGGGCTTTTTGTGATTTCGGGTAAACCCAGCGACGGTATCACTCTTGAAGAAGCCGATAAAGCGATAAATGATGAAATTTCAAGGTTACAAAATGGAGAACTTCAGATGAATGAGCTTCAAAAAGTGAAGAACAAAGTGGAGGCTAACCTGGCTTTTTCGCGGATGAACGCCCTGAACAAAGCCATTAATCTCGCTTTTGGTGAATTAATGGGTGATGCAGGGCTGCTGAACACCGAAATCGACAAATACCAGGCAGTAACTACTGATCATTTATTAACCGGTTCGAAGCATTTGCTCACTCCCGAAAAATGTTCCACCCTCTATTACAGGGCAAAGAAGTGATGTGGAAAACCCGGTTTTAATTTATTAAAAAACCACGAATGAATATCGAAACACTGAGAAAAACTGCGCCTCCCGTCAAAAAGGTTGAAACCATTGACTTGCAGGAGCCGGAACACTTTTTACTGGACAATGGAATCCCGGTTTACTGCATTGCTGCCGGCGACCAGGAGGTGCTTAAAATGGACATTATTTATAAGTCGGGCGCTTCCACCAGCATTAGACCAGCGGTTCCCTATATTACAAACAGCTGCATGAGAGAGGGTACAAAAAATTTCTCCTCCGGGCAAATTGCCGGAACAATCGATTACTACGGCGCCACCCTTACCGGCAGTGTAACCCGCGATGATGCAAGGGTTATTATTTTTTGTCTTACCAGGCACTTCGAACAGGTGCTGCCTGTGATCGGTGAAATAGTTCTTGCACCTACTTTTCCCGAGGTTGAGGTAAAAACAATTACCAGCCGGTCGAAGCAGGAGTTTCTCGTGGAGTTGGAGAAAGTGAGTTTCCTGGCGAGAAGACATTTCGGAAAAACAATTTTTGGGGCAGATCACCCTTATGGAACCTATGCCGAAGCAGAGGATTACGATAAAATCAGTGGTGAAGTACTTTCGGAATATTACCGCAAAAATTACCTTTTCTCAACATTCAGGATCATTGTTTCGGGGCGGATTCCAGAAAACATCCAACATTTGCTCAATGGCTATTTTGGCCGGCACCAGGTATCCGAAATATCTCCACAAAACTTTAACCACTCAACTAACCTTCGGGAAAAATCCCTGTTTATCGAAAAGCCAGACGCCCTGCAATCGGGTGTTGTCATCGGGAAAACTTTATTCAACATGAACCACCCGGACTGGATAAAAATGCAGGTGGTCAACACCATTTTCGGTGGATATTTCGGTTCAAGACTTATGACCAACATTCGTGAAGATAAAGGGTACACGTATGGGATAAACGCCAACCTCGTGTCGATGCAACATGCCGGGCTGCTTTATATTTCAACACAGGTGGGCAACGATGTTACACAACTGGCTATTGACGAAGTTTTTAAGGAAATTGACCGGATGCGCAACGAACC
>JACZJL010000022.1 GCA_014860585.1 Bacteroidales bacterium
AACCAATCTAACTCCATCATCTCTCCATCCTCTCCGTAAAAATGCAGCCAGAGAGCGTGAACACCATTCGTATAATCAACAGGAAATGTTAAGGTCTGCCATTCATAGCCCGCTTCCGTACTCATTTCGATCAATGCCAGGCGCTGATGCCACGGCTTGTCGAGTGAAGCGACCATCTTGCCGCCTTTGCTTCCGGGTTTTATCCTGATGGTGATGCTATCCACGCCTTGGCCAAAATCAATGTATTTCCAGGCTGCTTTGTCGCCGCTGTAAATTTGGGTGAGTTGTTCGTTATTTGGCTCAAACTGCTCAATTCTCAAATTGCCATTGAGGATGCAGGCCCATTCGGCCTCAATCCTGGATGTGGCATCAATTGGCGGTGCAGCTCCCTGCGAGGTCATCTCCACTTCCGGAATTGATCCATCTGCAAGGACTTCGATCGGTTCCACGCAGGCCTTGCGCATCTTGTTGCAGCCATGCGTGGAACGGTGGTAAAACACATACCACTGCCCTTTGAACTCGGCGATGGAGCCGTGATTGTTCCAGTTGCGCGGGTTACAGTGGTTGTTGTCAATAATAACGCCCCTGTATTCGTACGGGCCGAAAGGGGTTTTTGAAGTGGAATAACCCAGACAGGTTGGAATATCACCCCGGCTGATATCGGCATAAATCAAATAATAAAGTCCGTTTATTTTGGTCATGAACGCGCCTTCATGGAAATGATGCCCGCCTTCAGTCAGGATGCTGTCTTTAATGGTTTCCGTCAGGAGCTCCGTCAAGTTGGGTTTCATTACAGCCATTTTCAATGAGAACTGTCCCCAGAGATAATAGGCTGTGCCATCATCATCAATAAAGACGTCCGGATCAATTTGGTTGTAACCTTTCAGGTCAATGGGCATTCCGCCGGTAAATGGTCCGGTTGGACTTGCTGAGGTGGCCACGCCTTCGGCAAATTCGCGGTCGGGCTGGCAATAATACATATAATAGATGCCGTCTTTGTAAGCTGCTGATGGAGCAAAAAGAACAGTTTCGTTGTAAGTCACGCCATCACCTTCGCCTTTGGATGTAAAAATGTTCTCTACCAACTGCCAGTTCAGCACATCAGCAGAAACCAGTGCATGGTGGTGGTGGGAGCAATAATAGGCGCAGCTTTCATCCACCGAACCGTAAATGTACAATTTGCCGTCGTTCCAGACCCTGGCAGTAGGATCGGCGATGCAAACACCCGGCGGGGAGATGGGGTTTTGTGCGGATGCAAGCATCGCGACCAAAACCAGGCTAAAAAATGTAAGAGCTGTTTTCATCTGAGGATTTATTCAGCAAAATAAAACATTTTGCTTGAAACAATTTGGTAGGGGTTAAACCAACCAAGTTAAATAATTCGGGGATAATTCGGCATTCAATGTATCCTGTTGAATATTTTGGGTTAAATTTGTTGTTGGTAAAAGATTATTGAATAATGCCAAAGATATTCGAATATTTAGGGATTCTTGTCTTCTTTTAATCAAGTGAGCATGAGCCGATTCATGTTCATGCAAAGAAAGGAGAGTATGAGAGTAAAGCGGAGTTCTACATTATTAATGGAGAGATTTCGGAGATAAAAATCAAGAATACTTCAATGGCAAAGCCACTTGAGGGTAAAGACCTTAAAGATTTCAAGATTTTTCTTGAAAGATATGCAGATCAAATTGTAGAAAAATGGATAAACTATTTTGTTTATCATAAAGAGGTTGAATTTGAGAAAATTGCAAAACGATTAAAATGAGAATAATAGTTGACTATAACGGTACCGAAACCGGTTCTGATCAATTAAAGATTGACTCTGCAAAGTATTTGTCGGATTATGCAATTCGGATTAAATTTAGTGATGGTAAAGAGAAACTTGTTGATTTCAAAACATCTTTATCCAAATCACTGCATCCTTCGATTAATAAATATTTGGATGAACAAAAATTCTCGAATTTTTCATTGACTGATGGAAATTTGAACTGGAATGATTACGAAATGATTTTTCCAATCTCTGATTTGTACAACGGCAGGATAGAATCATAAACCACTAAAAGCTCACTGTGGATAAACATACAGGTAAACCAAAAAAAGATATTTTGCGTTAATTTGTTCAACGAATTAAAAATTTAGAAAGATGAAAACAGCATTGCAAATAGACCTGACTTTTGACCAAATATTGACTGTGGTAAGACAATTGCCCAAACAACAAAAAATCAAACTGTCAAAGGAGTTAGAAAAAGATGCTATTGACACACAACTTACCCGTTTATTAAAAATATTCAGGACAAAAGAGCTTGATCTTAAGACAATTACGGAGGAGGTTGAAATTGTAAGACAAGAAATCTATGAAGAGCAAAGGCGTTAAAGTGATTTTTGACACCAACGTCTGGATTAGTTTCCTGATCGGTAAACGTTTGGCAAGAATCAAACAGTTCATTTCTGAAGGAAATATTAAAATTATCACGACAGAACAATTATTGTCAGAAATCAAAATGGTTACAAGTCGTGAAAAGCTGAAAAAATACTTCCCAAAAGAAAGTGTAAAGGAATTGATTGAGCTTTTGGAAATCATTTCCGAAAAAGTTGAAACTGAGCCAAAGCATTTCATCAACAGAGACCCCAAAGATAATTTTCTACTCGACCTGATTGATTGTTCCAATGCCGATTATTTGATAACGGGAGACAAAGATTTATTGGAGCATAATCCTTTTAAAACAGCACAAATCCTCACGCCTTCCGAATTTGAAAAACAGATTGAAATGTAAGCCCAAACTTTTGCAAATTAAGATGTGCTCCGGATGTATGGTAGAAATAGCATAGATCATCCGGGGGTTCTCAGGCAAATAATGAAACAAACAACAGATTAAAAGCATGTTGAAGTATAGAACAAAACGTTTGTAGCATTTTGTACTATTTTCCCGAATTGCTCTGTGGTCCTTGCCGCGCAGGATGTTCGGTATGAAGGCACGGCTCAGAAAAGGGATTTAAAAGCATTTCA
Source organism: Bacteroidales bacterium (assembly GCA_014860585.1). Classification (NCBI taxonomy): domain Bacteria; kingdom Pseudomonadati; phylum Bacteroidota; class Bacteroidia; order Bacteroidales; species Bacteroidales bacterium. The sequence continues at coordinate 3,008 of JACZJL010000022.1, forward strand.
GAAAAGTTTTCTTCCCACGCTCACAGGCTGGTAAAGATTTTTATTTTTGCATAGTCATTAACTTTTTGCCATGCAGGAAATAAATTGCATACAGCTCTCTCAGACTGATTACCCGGCAATCAGTTGTTTAGCTATATTATCAACACCAACGTTCGGCCTGCAAAACAGCCACAACACTCTTCTATTGTCCAGCGTAGCGGAACATAATCTACCTGGGGTGGTTGAAAAAGCTGGAAGTGAGGCTGAATTATTTCTTGAAAGGCGATTTAGGAGAGAAGGTTTCATGTTGAATTTTATAACAGATACAAATGGCAAAGTATTATTTTTCAAACAATCAATTTAATGAAATAAAAGGCCTTCTTAAGAGAAGGTTGTATGAAACAAGAGATCAACAGAAAACAACAAGAGGAAGAATCAGAAAGTTGGGTTTCAATATCTCCGACTATTTTAATGGATTTACTGACCAAGATTTTCAAGATCTTTTAGATAGTGGGATTATTAAAATTGTTAACAACCTAAAAACTATGCCCATAGAACAAAGACTTGTTGATTCAAATAAGACTTTTTTAGAGATAAAAAGCTTTAAAAAAGAATCGTTGCCTTCAATATCGGATTCGGACACCGAAATTCTAATTTTGGGGACAATGCCAGGTGATAATTCGTTAGCAAATCAGCAGTATTATAATAACTCCAAAAATCAATTTTGGAAAATAATCTTTGCAATTTTCAATAACGAAATTCCTGTTGAAAATTACGACAATAGAATTGAGTTATTAAAAAAGCATAAAATTGGTCTTTGGGATGTACTAAAGACTTGTAATAGAGAAGGTAGTTCTGATTCGGCTATAGTTAATCCTATACCAAATGATTTTAAGGAATTTTTTGACAATCATACAAGAATTAAGACTTTGATATTTAATGGAAAAGGCAGCTTTACCTACTATAAACAGTTTATTAAGTTAAATTTTGGAAAATCCTTAATTCAATTAAATTCAACAAGTTCATTGAATAGTCACAAAAATATTGACCAAAAGATTGAAGAATGGGGAAGAAATTTAAAAAGTGACGCTATGTAACATGGTGAAACTCACAATAGCACGATTTCGTAATAGTTTTATGGGCACCGCTTTGCGTGGCTTTTTTTAGCGATGAAACATGTCGAAGCCCAAGCCGGCAGAAGCCAATTTAGCTTCACTTAAAACTTGGACATTGATGAAAAAGTAAATTTTCAAAAACAATTAAAAACTTAATCTAATGAACAATTTTGAAAAAAGTAAAATTTGTGCAGTCCTTTCATCAATAATAATTATTTGTGGATGTTTTGCACCCTGGCTTAAATTTGGTAATTTTTTCAGAGATCCGGGTATCAATGGTATCGATGGTGCTATTGTGATAACATTGGCGATCATTACGGGGGTTATAGCTAATTATTCACAAAAAAGTAAAAGTGCGCCATCAGCTTTGTATGGGATCTTTGGATCCATAATTTTAATAATTGCAATGTTTGATGTTTTCACTGCTACAACAAGGGCTAAAGATATGGCAAATAGTTTCAGAGAACTACAACAATACTTTCTTGAAACGGATAGTATAACATTTTTATCGTTCATGGGACCTGGTCTTTTTATGGTTTTAGCCGGTTCGATTGGCTTAATGATATCTGCATTCTTCGCTTCAAGTTGGGAAAACTCCGATAGCCTTCCTCCTAGTGATCCTCAAGAAACTTTTAATAAAACAAATGAACTCGCTAATGCAATAGAACTAAATTTTGATACTCAATTAATGTCAAAAAAGAATGAGTTAGATGAAAATGAGCAAAAAGTAGCATTATTAAATAGTTTAATAGTAGATGCCGGAAAAAGTATGTTTTCTTCTTCGAAAAAATCAGAAATTTCTGATTTGCTAAATAATATTTGTATTTCAAAAAATGAGTGTGAGAAACTATTGGATAACTATGCTAATCTCTATAACAGTGATTTAGTTTCTAAACTTCTTAATCTTAGTAGTAGCTATGAAGCTAAAAAGACGCTAATCCGTCCATTTATTGAATATGATATTGTAGAGGAAAATTTTCCTCATGAAAGGAAAATGCTATAGAAATGCCTGATAATAACCCATTCCAATTTCATGAAACTGCAGCAACATTAAAAGCTGAATTTGAGCGATTAAGTTAAAACTATTGGAGTTTTGATGAATGGGTTATTAAGATTTTTGGACTTCAAAGGCATTCGCAGGGAGAAAAATACCTTTTGATTATCAACCGCTCAAACCCCCGCCACACACTCCGCTTCGATCAGGCAGCCGTAATGCAATTTCCCAACCGGAACCACGCATCGCACCGGTTTGTGTGCTCCGAAAAACTGCGTGTAAACCTCATTCACTTGGTTCCACAGCGCAATATCCGAAATGTAAATCCGCATTTGGATCACTTTCTCCCGTGAGCTTCCGGCTTCGGTGAGGATCAGACCAATTTTTTCAAGCACCAATTTCGTTTGCGCTTCGATGCCTGCGGGGATTTGCTTTGTAGCAGGATCAACCGGCAGTTGCCCCGAAATGTAGAGTGTGCCATTGTGCTCAATACATGGTGAGTAGTGGCCGTTGGCGGGGGGAATACTTTCGGATGAGATGATTTTCATTGTTGCAGTGGATTGATTAGTTCATTAAATTTCAAAATACAAAATCCAAATGACAAATAAACTCAAAAGTTCAAAAACTAAAACTCGAAACAGTTCCTATATGCTGATTGAAGGAAATTTTGAATTTTTGATCATTTGAATTTTGATTTTTGGCATTTGATCATTCAAAATTTTGTAGGCAAACCAAAAGCCCTTGCCAGTTCAGCCATTTGCTCCAGTGTGAGCCCTTGTGGTTCGAAACCGGCTGTTTTTGCTGCAAGGTAAATTTTTGCCGATTTGGTCAGGGTATCAATCAGATCGAAACAATGCCCAATGTCATCGCCAACAGCCAAAGTTCCATGTTTTTCCCACATTACCACATCATGGTGTTCGAGGTGACGAATGGTTTCGCTGGCCAGTTGGGTTGTGCCGGTGAGGATGTAAGGCACAATGCCCAAACCACGCGGCACTAAAACAATTGTTTCGGGAATCATGCTCCACAACATGAGCGATAGTTTTTCAGCATCATCGAACGGCGGGCAGTGAGTCAGCGCAATCAGTTCTGTAGGGTGCGTGTGGAGCACAACGCTTTTGTGGTTGCCTTTTGCCTTCAGGAAGTTGTGAATACTCAGGTGTGATGGCAGTTCGGAAGTAGGCTTTACCGATTTTTCAGACGCAATTTCAAATTGCTTTCCATCTTTGTTAATCCTGATAATAGCTCCAAAATCAAGCGGTGATCTGGCTATATCGCGCATTCGCTGGCCGGCGCCTGTTACGTAAAAGAAATTACCGGCTAATCCGGGTAGCGACTCGGCAAGCTCAATGGCTTTTTCCGGTTCAGGCATACTCATGTCTGTCCGACTTAGCAGTTGGGTCAGGTTTACGGAAATATTTCCGCCATTGGCTTCTGCCCAGCCACGCTGCCAAAGGAAACCGGCTACTTCAGCGATGCGGTTTAATTCTTCAGCGATTTGGGCATTGTTTTTAATGTTCATATTTATATTCTTTGTTCATGATCACATTGATTTCTGTGTCGGTGTTTTCGGCAAAAAGGTGATATCCAAAAATTCAATTTCGCCTTCATTATCAATCTTTAAAAGCAGCGACTGGTAAGGCTCAAACCGCAGATCAATCTGTCTGCTTATTCCGTTTAAATTGATGGTAACTTGCTGCATAATAGCTGAATCCTGTTGGGATTGCCCATATCCCAGTGGATATTTCAGGTTTTTGTAAAGAGGATTGGCAAGGAAGATTACGGCAGAATCGCCATCGGTCCGACACCAGAATTCGGGCAGGTTTTCTCCTTCGATTAATGGCTTATGAGTGATGAGCCTGTCAAATTCCTCCATAACATTGGGAAGGGAGATTAGCTGGTCGGCGAGCTGATCGAATCGTTTATCTTTCAGATGTCCTGCTTGCAGAGGCCTGCGCTTTAAACAAACCGGCAACCCCTGGGCGGCCAGTGTGAGGATAACTTCCAAACTTTCGATATCCAAATGCTGTACATCAACATGTAGCGCATTGAAAGCGAGGCCGTTTACATGGAGTATGTTGTCAACTACTTTTCCCTGCGACAGGAAATCAGCATTGATCCAGAGTGGGTGATAGCCTGCCAACTCCGGACTGAAATACTCATACCGAAGTTCATAAGCGCCCCAGGCCCACGGCAATTGAAGTTCTTCGGGCAAAATGCCTTCAACCCAACTGTCCTCAAGGGGCAGGTAAACTGCGATATCGGAGTAAGCGCGGCCAAACTGCATGGCTTTGGAGACTTTGGTCATGTAGTCATTAAAAGCTGGGATTTCTTCGGTTAGGCTGCCCTTTGTTCCAACATGCACTGAAGCATAAAAATAAATTGTATCCACCCCGATCGGATTAAACGGCGTTCCATGCCAGATGTGCTGATTTACGCCATTGGCAAAAAGGGCATCGGCCACCATTTTCAGATCGGCGGTTTGCTCTTCGCGGATGTATTCGGCAGGCCAGCCATACAGACAAGTAAAACTTTCGGAAGAGACAAAAGGTTTGTTGGCCAGCGCTGCTGCCGAGGCTACTATCTTGGAGAAATTGGGTTCGTAGAGCATTGCTTCAGATTCGGGAACATCAATTGTAGCATATGCGCTCATGATATCGGTTGGCGAGCCCATGCACTGCACCCGGCTGATTGCACCCAGTTCATGGCATTTTTCGTGAAACGGAATAAAGAACTCATTCAGTGTAAGGTGTGCCACAAGTTTCATGTAATCATAACGGGGTCCGGCATTTTCCGGCTCGTAAATACTATCCATAAAAGGCATAATGTTGTATCCAAATTTTTCCATGAACATTTGATCAAACCCATCAGTCCACAGGTATTTTGTTTCCACTTCCCAGGAATCACAAAACAGCGCTGATTGCGAGCCTGAGAGCGCTGGAGCAAAGGCTTTACCCATCACATCGGCATAGCGTTCAAAAGCACCTTTGTTGAGGTGATTGAGCACATTTCCGGTGTCGGGATGCGTCCACGAAAGGCGTAGTGGCTGTTTAAAACTGCTGTCGCCCCAGATTCTGGTACGATCGGCGTCGCTCACAAAAGTTCCCCCAAATGGCCAAAGTGTCCCAAAAGTAAAATCACAGCCCAAGTCCAGGCTGTCGGCGCAGTGCTTAGCGTAAATAACCATTTGCTGCCACTCTTCGCCGAGCCATTCAAACCGTTCTCCCTCAGGATTGCGGTTTACAGGATAAATAAACGAAATCTCCACACCGCCAAATCCATTATCGCGCAGCCACACCAATTGATTTTGCAGGTCCGCTTTTGTGAACTTCATGGCATGCCACCACCAACGGGTGTAGGGTTTCCCGGATTCATAGGAGGTGATTTTAATTCGATCATTGGATTCATCAACAGATGTTGTGCAAGATTGAAAAAGTGTCAGAAGGAGGAAGACTGAAAGAATGGTGATGTAAAAAGACCGTTTCATATTTCAAATTTTTACCGGCTAAATTATTCATTTAAATGGCTTAAAGATAAAGCATTGATAGCATGTGGCAAATTAACATAAAAATTTAGGACCTGAATTAATGTCTTCTCTCGACTTCCCAAAAAATATCTATTTTTGCCACCGCAACCGGTGCACTGCGTTCCATAACAGAATAACGTCATAATAGGGAATCCCGTGAAAATCGGGAACAGTACCCGCTGCTGTAAGCTCTTTACACACTTTTCGATCACCTGATGCCACTGTTTCAAGCGAAGGAATGGGAAGGCCATCGAGAAGGGAGCAAGTCAGAAGACCTACCTGTTGCAAACGAATCAAAGCTTTCGGGATAAAGGCTGAGGGTAAATAATTCAAACCTATTTATTCCAGGTAGTTTTCTGAAAGTTTTAAGATTGATCATGATGTTCATTTTCAATTGCTTAATCTTAAAACTGTTGTTCATGAGGCACTTTTTGATGGTACTTTTTTCCTATCTTCCGGTTGATGGCGGCTCTGAATTGTCATTGAAGCGGATGGATAATTTGTTTGATTGCGGTTTTCACAAGCCGAAAAGCCAATCATTGAGGAATCCTACCAAACATCCCACAGGATTTTTTCTTTACCGAAAATCAAAACCAGATCAGGAAATCATTCAGCAAAACTTTTAAAATTCCAATACCAAAAAAGTGATTAAAAACCTGCTTCTCATATTGTTGTTAATGCTTGTGCAAAGTTCATTTGCGCAGATGATCAGCGATACGCTCGACCTCGATATGGTGGAGATAACAGGTTTTAAGCACGAGCAAGCAACAGGATTTAAAGAGGTGGTTCTGGAAAAAAAATTGATTTCAGAGCATGTTTCGGGCAATCTCGCAACGCTGCTTATTTCCACTTCACCTGTATTCATCCGGAGTTATGTGCCCGGCGGATTGGCCACCGCTTCGGTCAGGGGCGCTTCTGCATCTCAAACCCAGGTGATCTGGAACGGGTTAAACATTAATTCGCCTATGCACGGTCAGGCCGATTTTTCGCTTGTTCCGGTTTTTTTTGTTGACAGGGTAAGTTTGTTATTTGGCGCCGGTTCGGCATTACAAACCTCCGGCGGATTGGGAGGAAGTGTGAATCTGGCCACCGAAACCAACTGGGAAAATCACATTTCAGTTGATTTGATGGCGGAAGCCGGGAGTTTTGATACCTACAAAACTTTTGGAATGGTTAACATTGGAAACCAGAAAATTCAATCCTCCACAAGGTTTTTTTATGAGCAATCAGAAAATGATTACTCATACCACAACAACTCCATCAGTAATGAGAATCCCCCGGAGGAAAAACGCAGTCATGCCGCTTACTCACAAAAAGGTCTCCTTCAGGAACTGAGTTGGAAAGCTACTGACCGGACAACTGCTTCGGCAAAGGTTTGGCTGCAGGATAACAGTCGCAACATTCCACCAAATATTTTAGTCAAATCGCCGGAAAATAACGAAAGTCTGGACGAACAATTTGCACGGGCAGTCGTTGGAACTGAACACCGATTCAGGAACTCACAACTTGACTTCCAAAGCGGTATGCTTCATAGCTTTTCAAATTACCGTAACCAGCTTGCCGGCATTAATACCGAAAATCGGGTTTTATCATCAGTTAACAGATTCAGCTATTCTTTTTATGGCCTCAAAAAACTGTTTATCACAACCGGTGCGAGTTTCGATTATCATGTGGCGGATGCTGAAAGTTACCAGGGTAAAAAATCAAGAAATGAAGGCGCTATCTATGCAACTGCAAAATATGACCTTGGCGAGAAGCTAACATTAAACCTATTGATCAGGCAGGAATTCATTGATCATGAAATTGCACCATTTGTCCCTTCATTTGCTGCGCTGTACCGCCTTTCAGCTCAATCACCTTTTTCTGCAAGGGTCAACCTTGCCCGCAATTTCAGGGCGCCTTCACTCAACGATCTCTATTGGACACCAGGCGGCAATCCCGACCTGAAATATGAGGAAGGACTTGCCTTAGAGGGCGGTTTATTGTTCCGGAAAAAAATCAGCAGTTTTAACATTTCTGGAGAAATAAATGGCTTTTATTCCGATATCAACAACTGGATTGCCTGGCAGCCTGACAGCATTTTCAGTTTCTGGAGTCCGTCAAACCTCAAAAATGTAGTCTCAAAAGGGATAGAAACATCGGTGGATGCTTCCGGCAACTTTAACAAGGTTTCGTGGAGTTACCTGTTGAATTATACTTACACCTCAGCAAGAAACATGAAACCCACCGCCACTCATGATCACTCGGTGGGAAAGCAATTGATTTATGTACCCGAAAATAGTGTTAACCAATCCATCCGGCTTACTTTTAATGGATTTACGGCGGGGTACGTGCTGACTTATGCTGGCAAGAGGTTCACAACCGCTGACAATTCGCGCTACCTGCCTGGCTTTGTTTTGCAGGATATTATCCTTTCGAAAACCTTCAAAATCAACAGATCAGGTTTTTATGCTCAATTCACAATGAATAATCTGGCCGATCAGCAATACCAGGCAATTGCCTGGCAGCCGATGCCTGGCAGGAATTTTAGTTTTTCACTAAAATATCGTTTCGAAAAAATTAACCGGTGATGAATAAAAAATACATTGATTTCAATTGGATCTCACGAACTTGCACACTCTTCTTCATGCTGATAACGAACAGCTTACTCTTTCACGCCTGCACGGATGATTTTGGCGAGGTGAGCCCGGGAAAAAGTAAATTTCTCAACGGTTCCGGAGTATTTATAATCAGCGAAGGCAACTATGGCAGTGGTAATGGCTCGCTTTCGTTTTTGAACTTCGACAGCCTGAACATCTACAATGATATCTTTTATGCCGCCAATGACCGGCCTCTTGGCGATGTGCCCTGTTCGATGACGTTTATCGAAAATGAAATCTGGGTGGTGGTAAATAATTCGGCCAGAATTGAAGTGATGAAGGATTCAGATTTATCGTCAACAGACGCAATCACCGGGTTTTCATCACCCCGCTTCCTTGTAAAAGTCTCCAATGAAAAAGCTTACGTGAGTGATTTTTACAGCAGCGAAATTGCCATTCTGAACTTGAAATCCAGACAGATACAAGGGTTCATCCCCATCGGACGATCTTCAGAACAAATGGTGATGGCCGGTGGGAAAGTTTTTGTGGCTTTTTGGTCAAATTATGGATTTGACGGTTTAGAAAACAATCAATTAATGGTAATAGACCCACAAACCAATGCACTAACCGATTCGTTATTGGTGGGCAAAGAACCCAATTCGATGGTGTTGGATGCTGCCGGCAAATTGTGGGTGCTGTGCAGTGGCGGGTTTATGGCTGAAGAATTTCCGACTTTGCACCGGATCAACCCGCAATCGTTGGAAAC
>JACZJL010000023.1 GCA_014860585.1 Bacteroidales bacterium
ATTGTTGCATTTGCTGCAGACAAACTTATCGTTTGGAGAAACTTTCTTTTTATCCTCTTTACAGCGCTTTTCTGCCATGTGGGAGTATCTTATTTTTTAATCTCTTGCTTTTTTTGGCAGAATTTTCTGTCGAAGGCATCCATAGGAAAATGACAAATGTCAAATGACAAAAAAATACCAAATTTAAAAATTCAATTACCCAAACTAATCCACATTCAGTGTTGCTTTAGGTGTTTGAATTTTTGATCCTTTGTACATTGTCCGAAGGACTCCTGTGGAGAATTTTATTTGTCCATAGGACTCATATTGAGAGATTTGTTTATTGTATTTTGTAATTTCTGATTTATCTAAATTAGGTAAAATGAGCTAATTGAACATCATGGATTTATTCTTGTTCACGGTGTCGGAGCTGAACATCAACACCGGAAGTGCCCGTCAGTTTTTCTGAGAGCTTATCAGCACAATAGACCGAGCGATGCCGGCCACCGGTACAGCCAAAATTTACCATCAGATTGGTGAAGCCCCGCTCAGAGTAAACATCCACAGCCTGTTTTACCATCTGGTAAGCGCTTTCGATGAAATCAGTCACCTCCGGGTAATTTTGCAGAAAATCTCTCACCGGCTGGTCTATTCCGGTCAGGTGGACATATTCAGCATAACGACCAGGATTTGGCAGCGCTCTGCAATCGAAAACAAACCCACCGCCATTTCCGGATAAGTCAGCCGGAATCCCACGTTTGTAGGAAAAACTGTTGATTTGAAGGGTTAGCGAAGGATGTGTCATTTGTCTGAGGGTTTTACTTTCGAGGGTGGCCAACAAGCAGCGTTTGATTTCCGGAAGCTCATCCGGAATTTTGTTGTTTTCTAGCAGCCACCTGACATTGTTCAAAGCCAGGGGAATGCTCTCGAGAAAATGGCGCTTCCGCTCATGCAACCCCCTGAAGCCGTAAGCACCAAGTGTTTGCAAAACGCGAATCATTGCGAAGTTGTAAAAATGCGTACGGAAATCTTTTACACTTTCGGGCTCAATTTTTCCGGCCTGCAAAATGTAATGATCAATTAACTCCTCCCTTACCTCTAAAGGAATTTCAGCCCGTGCCTGAAACAAAAGAGAAGCTACATCATAGTGCAGCGCTCCTTTCCGGCCTCCCTGGTAATCAATAAAATAAAGCTGTTTTTCTTTTAACATGATATTACGGGACTGAAAATCGCGGTACACAAAAAAAGAATGATCGGCGGAAAGAAGGAGTTCGGTTAACTTGTGAAAATTCTGTTCAAGGCAAAACTCATCAAACGGGATATTGGCCAGTTTCAGGAAGTTGTATTTGAAATAATTGAGATCCCAGAGATAGGCTTGTGCATCAAATACCGGCGCCGGATGGCTGAGGGAAAAATCAATTGTTTTTCCCGCAATCATCTGAAAGCGGATCAGTTCGTCGAGAATCTGTTTATAGGTTTCTTTCATTTCATCGCCAAATCCTGCTTTTTGCCGGATTTCATTCAGATGATCGAATAAAATTTTATCCCCTAAATCCTCCAAAAGGTAGCATGTATAATCTTCATTCACCAGGTAAATTTCAGGAACACTTAACCCAAAATCAAAAAAGTGCTGCGTAAAAGAAATGAATGCCCTGTTTTCGGCTAACTGATCATAATAGGCGCCGATTGCGGTTTTGCCTCTGCCGGTCATCCTGAAATAGCGCCGGTAGGAGCCGGATTGCTGCAAAGGAGTGACCTGTTCGGGTTCAATACCCGACCATTGATGAAACAAACGACTTAAATTTTCGATAATCTGGTTCATTGATGAGTAGCTGAAAACTTCCAAAGAAAATTGCCCTGACAAATTGTTAGAGTGAATTCTACCATAATTGGTTTCAAAAAAATATCTGTAAAAGCATGGTTCAAAACACTTTTGGCAAAAATAGTTTAAAATTGCAGAGCGCTGATCAAACATTTGTCAGATAAAATCATAACTAGCTGAAAAAAAAACACTTACAATTTAAACTTTGAAGGAAATTTAATTCTACATTTGTAAATTCTTTCACTTCCATAATTTTCAAAAAACACTCAAAAATGAAAAAATTAAACCTTTTCCTGCTCATGCTTCTGCTTGTAACCTTTTCCACTACATTGTCGGCGCAATGGCTTTACTCACTCCCGCAGCCATTTACCGATTCACCCTCACACAAAGCAAATGCGCACCTGGGATATGCCTATGGACTTGGTTGGATTGTTTTGTGGGAGCAATACACTGACACTACTTCAACAGCCATTTGGTACAAAAAATACCTTACGGGCGATGACCCCGTTGAATTAATCGCCGAGCCTGGAATACATTTCAGGCGACCAACTTTGATTTCAAATTGGAATGATAACTCAGCTTTGGTAATTTTTGAAAAAGTCAGCAATGGTAAAAGTCAGCTTTATACCATCGAAGTTGGCAACAACGGCTATCAGTCTGATACCATACCATTTTGGACATCAGGTTACCAAAATCACGAACTCACCACCACAGAATATTTTTGGGTAGCCTGGAATTCGGATGAATATCTTCTTGCATCCAAAAAGATTTATGTTAACGGGGTATGGACATTTTCTGCTCCCGACACCGTTGCTTTTGGCGAAATCAGCCAACCTAATTTCGAAATATCGAACTGGAGGTTATACTGGATTGAAAAGGATTCGCTGGAGGATCATATAGCGTACGCACTATATTCATATTCATCAGGTTGGGGGGCGCCTCAAACATTAATCGCTGAACCGGAGATTAGCAAAAAAAATACACGATGGACGCATGATGGTGTGGTATCATGGTCTTACAAAAATGACGAACAATGGCAAATCAACAATTATCAGTATGATTACAATTCCGGGGAGTTTTATCCATTAAATCTGATCGAAGATGAACCTTTTGACTTTGCTGTTTGGTCAGCGCCAGCTATTAGTAAATCAGACATTTTTGAACTGAACTTTTACACATTGGCCTATCCAAAAGTGGTGGGCGACTACAAAGAATTATTCGCTTATGAACATTGGTGGGGAAGCGGAGAATCCTACCAGTTAAGTTTTTTAAACACCGAATGCCGGAACCCTTCATATCATGACGGAGAACCTGAATCAGACTATGCCATTTATGTTTATCTGATTTGGGAAGCCGAAATCGAAGGCTTTTGGCAATTGTATTATTCCCGGTTTTCTTTTGGCTGGAGTAATGTTGAAGAACATCAGTTGTTATCTGAGGTAACCATCTCGCCAAATCCTGCAGCCAGCCATATTTTCATTCAAAATCAAAAAGAAATTCCGATTTTAATCAGTATTTATGATACTAAAGGAATCCTGATTTATGAAAATCAAAGTAGTTCAATTGAGGCGTCCGTCCCGGTTCATAATTGGCCAAGAGGACTTTACGTTGTCAACATCCTCAGCGGCAGCAGTCAGCTTTCCAAAAAAATAGTCCTGAAATAATTTCCTTTTCGGAAAATCGGTCAAAAGGTTGACGTAACAAAAAACCTGAGGGGATTGAATTTTATCCTGACAGGTTAAAAATGGCTTCTTTCGTTGCAAAGTGGTTTAGGAGAAATTCCTAATTTTGCCGAAATTTTAAATGTGAATCTTAATCAATAAGTAAATTATGAAAAGTATCTCAAATTATTTGATAATCATTGCAATTGCTGCCATGTTTGCTGCATGCGCCGGTGAAAGCAAACCGGTCGGCGAACAAGCAGCTACTCAGGAGCAAGCGCCCAATCAAACTATTGTTGCTGAGAAACAAATACAATCTGCTGAACAGCAAACCCAGGCTTTGCCGGGCACACAGCCACAGGCTACTGCATCAGCTCAGACACCGCAAACAACCATTACCCAGCCTCCACAAAATCAAACTGCCTCCGGCAGCACTTCTGGCGAAATTATCATTGGTAACGAAATTGGCAACGACCTTGGCGATTTTGTGAATTACAGCCCCGACAGCACATTGCTGAAGTTGAGCAGTCTGCGTGGAAAACTTGTGATGGTTGTGCTCTGGAACTCACTTTGTCATCACTGCGTTGTTGACAATGAAAAACTTCGTGAGAGCTACAACAAGTTCAACAATAAAAATTTTAAGCATGGGAAAGGTTTCGAGATTTATACCATAGGACTTGACAAAGAGCGCGAAACATGGATCCAGGCTTTGAATGAAAAGAAATATCCCTGGAAAAACAATGTGTATGTGATTGATAGCTGGAAAGACCGTGATGTCCGCTTTTTCGGGATTAAAAACCTGCCGGGCTATTTTCTCATTGACCGTGATGGAATTGTTGTCAATAAAATGTTCACGGCTGATGAACTGGACGGGATTCTTCAGGGTTATCTGGTGAATTAGAATTATTTTAATTGATCAGTTGTTGTTTAATAAAAAAACAATTGTACTTTTGCAGCCCAATTTTTTCGTGTGAAAAATAGAGTAAACTAATTTAACGTACTGAATTTAAATTTTTTAGATAGATGGCAAATCATAAATCCGCTTTAAAAAGAATCAGGGCAAACAAGATCAAGCAAATGCGCAATCGCTACCATGCCAAGACCATGCGCAATGCAATTAAGAAATTCAGATCGCTTAACGATCCTGAAGCAGCTAAAGAACAATTCCCAAAGCTGGTTTCGATCATTGACAAGAACGCCAAGCGTAACATTATTCACAAGAACAAAGCTTCCAACCTGAAATCGAAGTTGTCGAAAAAATTGGTTGTTACTGTTGCTGAGTAAAAACAAAATCAACATATTGACCAGCCTCTATTGTTTCGGCATTAGAGGCTTTTTTTGTTTTAGTTAATCATTAACAACCATCCTCATGGACGAAAACACCCAAAGAGCCTCCATCAAAAATTGGTCGGAAGACGACCGGCCACGGGAGAAGCTGCTCCTGAAAGGTAAAGGATCGCTAAGCGATGCTGAATTGATCGCTATTTTGATTGCTTCAGGAAACAAGGATGAATCGGCGGTTGACCTCTCCAAACGAATATTGAAAAGCGTTGACAATAACCTGATCGAACTGTCAAAGCTGACCGTGAATGACCTGAAGAAATTTAAGGGAATAGGTGAAGCCAAAGCCATAACCATAGCTGCAGCGATGGAACTTGGCAATCGTCGCCGAGGCGCCGAAGTAATGGACAGGAAAAGAATCATAACCAGCCACGACGCCTTTGAAGTAATGCAGATGCACATTGGCGATCCAAACTACGAGTACTTTTTTGTGATCTTGCTCAATCAGGCCGGAAAGATCATCAGAACGCTGAACATCAGCGAAGGCGGGATTACAGGAACTGTAGTTGATCCGAAAAAAGTATTTAAACTTGCTATCGAAAACAATGCTACTTCAATCATACTCGGACATAATCACCCCTCCGGGAGTGTTTTGCCAAGCGAACAGGATAAAAAACTGACCATTAAAATTAAGGAAGCAGGAAAGTTTCTTGAAATCGCTGTACTCGACCATGTCATCATTGGTTCAGAACAATACTATTCTTTTGCCGACAGCGGTGAAATGTAAGGCTCAGGCAAGACTCAGCCAACAGCGTACCTGATCATTTCCACATACAACGCCTGCCACCCCTCCCATCGTTTCAGATCATTGAGTGACTCGTTGTGCCACAGACTGATAAATGTTCCATCCACCGCCTTTACTTCATCAATGATTTCGCGGATGATTTCCAGTGATTCTGCCGGTTCCTTTTGCACGTAATCTTTCAATGTACCATCCATCACAGCAAAGGGGTGCACGCGAAGCATGGTTTCGGTTTCCAGATCAAGATCATAAAAATAATACGTATCACAGATGCCGGCACGGAAGCCGGGCAGCGAGGCATAACCCATGGTGTAATCATCGGTAATATCAGCTTGAATCAGGTTTCGGTAGGTTACCGGAAAGTTAAGCCTGAGAAAGTGTTGCCGGCTTTTGGTAATCTCGCGGTTCAGTATGCCCGAAAGACGGTTTACCTCTGTGTTGAGGCGCTGAAAACTTGTATTGGCGCCGAATGAAGGATGAATCCCAACTTCAGCATAATCAGCCAACGATTTGATCAGTCGTTGAAAGTTGGCATTGTTCACTGGCAAATTCTTGTCAAATTCACCATAATCAGCCATCAAAATAAAATATATCGGGTGCAGGTGAAACTCCTTTTGAAGAGAAAGTTGAAAGTCGTACGTATCAAAAGGGTCTTCCTGTCGCCCGACCAGCACCCTGAAACGTTCTTTGATTTCTTTAAAATCAAGGTTAAAAATATTACGCCCGGTAGCGGCAACATTCCTTACGACACCTTTGTGTAAAAATGCGTAAGCCGAATCAATGTCAAGGGTTGGCCTGAAACGAAACTGGCGTTTCCTGAACCTGAGTCCGGGAAATTTTTCTTTTAACAAATCTCTGATCTGATAAGCCCAAATGTTGATCAAAGGCTTTTGCAGAAAGTCGTTTTTAGCCGAAAAACTTTCGATGGCATCAAACCGGCCAAAACGATCCTTTTTGTAAGGAAGATACTCCTCGTAACGGGTCACAAGGTAAAATGCCGCCGCAAAGGGATCGAACGGGAAAACGGATGTATGATCATGAACGGGGTAAAAAGCTTTGATCCCATTGTACGTAAAGACGCTCAATTCCTGGCCTTCGATGCCCGTCTTGAAGAGTAATTCGGCAGGAAAAAAATGAAGGCAGCCTTCAGCATGTTCTTTTGAATAATTGATTTTGGCGCCATGGAATGACCGGAATGTTTCCATGTTCGAAGTCATCTCATAGTTAGTGGCCAGTATCTGATCAAAATAGAGTTTAAAAATGTAGCCTATCCTCTTGGTGATTCGTGGTGTATAGACAAGGATCATTTGAATGTGTTTTCCGGACAAAAATAATTCATTTTTTTCACCACCCGATCGTATCACTCCCGGCGATGCTATTGGTAAATCACTTTGCCCAAAAATAACTACTTTTGGGCTTTCAATTTCAAGTTATTAAATGGACAACTTCATTGTATCTGCCCGAAAATACAGGCCTGCCACCTTCGATACCGTGGTTGGACAGGATCATATTACTACCACCCTGAAAAACGCCATCCGTAACCAGCAGTTGGCCCAGGCTTTTTTATTCACCGGACCGAGAGGTGTAGGAAAAACCACATGCGCCCGCATTTTTGCAAAGACCATCAACTGCCTGAACCTGGACGAAAACATAGAACCTTGCAATGCCTGCGACTCCTGTCTTTCTTTTAACCGCAGTGCTTCGTTTAATATTTTTGAACTGGATGCCGCCTCAAACAATTCAGTGGAGGACATTCGCAGCCTGGTTGACCAGGTCAGGATTCCACCGCAATCGGTACGCTACAAGGTCTATATCATTGATGAGGTACACATGTTGTCGTCGCAGGCTTTCAATGCTTTTCTGAAAACTTTGGAAGAGCCGCCTGAATATGCGAAATTCATCCTTGCCACCACCGAAAAGCACAAGATTATCCCGACCATCCTCTCCCGTTGCCAGATTTACGACTTCAAACGGATTACGGTGAAGGACATCGCCCGTCATCTCGCTTTTGTGGCCAGCAAAGAAGGCGTACAGGCCGAAGAAGAAGCGTTGCAGGTGATTGCCTACAAAGCCGATGGCGCCCTGCGCGACGCCCTTTCAATTTTCGATCAGCTGGTCAGTTTTGCTGGTAAGGAATTGCACTATGAGCTAGTTGTGGAGCATCTCAACGTACTGGATTACGATTACTATTTCAAGGTTACCGATTTTCTGCTCCAGGGAAATATTTTTGAAAGTCTGCTCACCTTTAATAAAGTGATCGAATCGGGTTTCGACGGGCAGCATTTTATTTCCGGACTGGGAGCCCACCTTCGCGATCTGCTGGTTTGTACGGATAAAAAAACCATTGAACTGCTTGAAGTTGGCGAAAAAATCAAAGAGCGCTACCTGGCCCAAGCTTCAAAATGTTCTCCCACCTTCCTGATCAAGGCACTCGACATCATTCAGAAAACAGATTTTGGTTACAAAATGAGCAACAGCAAGCGGCTACACATCGAAATCGCGCTGATGCAACTGGCTTCGATTAATGACCTGGACCTTGCGAACAACAGACCTTTGCAGGCAGTTGCACCACCGGAAAAAAAAACTGAAGTAATTTCCGCTCAGTTAAAACCCACCCAACCACCGCCACCCAAACCTTCTTTGCAAGCAGTAACGACTAACCCTGCAATTGCTCCTGAAGTTCCAGCAAACCCTGCAAATCAAAACAAAGTTAATGAACCGGCTAAACCAACATTTATCCCCTCCACTATTTCGATTAAGGATGATGTGAGCCAAACCAAAGACAGCCCGGAAAGTGAAGAAATTGAAACCTTTGATTTCGAATCAGAGGAATTTTTGAATGCTCGGAAAATCCAACCCGAACAACTACAGCAAACGTGGACAGAATATGCCAATAAGATTGCTCCCAGCCATCCAAATCTGTATAGCACCCTGATTGCTGCCAAACCCGAAATCAGCGATGATTTTGAGATCACTTTCGAGGTGAGCAACTCGTTACAGCAAAGAGAAATTTATGCACAAAAGATGGACTTAATCACATTTCTTCGTGAAGAACTCAACAACAATTTTGTCAGGATTAAGGTGAATGTGAATGCCATCGCTGTGCAGGTGAGGCCTTACAAGCCGGAAGAAGTTTATCAGCATTTTGTCGAAAAGAATCCTGTGGTAGGAGAACTGAAACAGAAATTTGGGCTGACACTTGAATATTGATTCGATAATGGGAAAAAAACCCTGGATCATCTCTCTAATTTTTAGATTTCGTCTTTAGATTTAGCCGCTAAAAATAGCCCAATCCGGCATCGCACTCAAGTCAATATCAAATACCCAAATCCCGAGCAGATACGTCATCAGTGTGATGATCACCGCTCCGATAAGATTGAGGAAAAGTCCCGCTTTGACCATATCCAACACACGCAACCGGTTGGTGGCGAAGATGATGGCGTTTGGAGGTGTGGCCACCGGCAGCATAAAAGCCATGGATGCAGACAGGGTGGCGGGGATCATCAACAGCAAAGGATTGATACCGGCCGAAATACTAATGCCGGCAAGGATGGGGAGAATCATTTCGGTGGTGGCAGTGTTGGAAGTAAGCTCGGTTAAAAAGGTCATCAGTAAGGCGATGAACAGGATCACAGCCAGAATATGGTAATCGGCCACCCAGATCAACTGCCCGCCAATCCAGCCCGACAAGCCGGATTCTTTAAAACCGGAAGCGAGCGCAAAGCCACCTCCAAACAACAAAATGATATTCCAGGGGATATCTTCGGCAGTTTTCCAGTTCATGATCCTTGTGGAGCCATCCGTTTTTGATGGTAAAACGAAAAGAAGTATGGCAATAAAAATAGCCACGGTTCCATCGGTGATGTAATTGCTGAAAGGCAACAGCCTGCTCCACCCGGGAATGATCAAACGGCCAAAGTCGATATCAGCCCTGAATAGCCATAGAACTGCCACAGCTATAAAATTGACCAGTACAACTTTTTCCTCAAAACGCATGGGGCCGATTTCTTTTAGCTGACCGCGCAGTGTTTGCCTGTCAAGCCCGGTCAAACTCTCACTTTTTGGTTTATAGATCAGGTAAATATAAAGCCAGGCTACCATAAAGATAACTAAAACAATAGGAAGTGCAAACATGAGCCATCGTGAGAAAGAGATTTCGGGGGCTTCTGGAAAATAGATATGGAAAATACTTACAAACAGGGGATTTGGGGGTGTTCCGACTAATGTGGCCATTCCACCTATCGAAGCGCTATAGGCAACACCAAGTAGGAGTCCGATACTGTATTTTTTTACGCTGTCATCGCAGGAGGTTTCCTCCATTTTATTGGTAATCGAAAGGAGGATTGGAACCATCATCATGGTAGTTGCAGTGTTTGAAATCCACATCGACAAAAAAGCAGTGGCAAGCATAAAACCAAGCAAAATCCTTCCAGGCCCCATCCCGGTGATAGCCAATATTCTCAGTGCAATTCTCCGGTGAAGATTCCACCGTTGCATGGCAAGAGCAAGGATAAACCCTCCCAAAAAGAGGAAAATAACATCATTAAAATAAACCAGCGACACAGCTTTTCCGCTCATAATCCCAAGCAATGGGTAAAGCACAACCGGGATGAGTGATGTTACGGCAAGTGGAACCACTTCTGTAATCCACCAGACGGCCATCAGCAACGCTATTGCAAGGGTGGCTGTGACCAAAGGATTGCCCGGGTCAAGTTCAATAAAAAAGATCAGGTAAAGTGAAATCAGCGGTGCAATTACAAAACTAATAAACGACTTCATTTTCATCGGTGATGAATGTTTATGAGAATTAGAAATCAAATGTACCTAAAATCTAACATCTGCTAACTCTTATACCAATTGTAATTATAAAATGGTCCAAACCATTTTATAATTTTACAATGGTAAATGCCGATGCTACTTGAAAATAGTACAATGAGACGAAGTCGAAATTGGACTATATTGAAAGTGCAATCGGTATTAGCTGTTTGTTGGCGTTGAATAGGGGGATTTTGCTTAATTTTGCGGCAAATTTTCTATTACTAAATTAACGGATATGAAGAAATTAGCAGTTGTAGCATTTGGCGGAAATGCACTCCAACAGGGAGGACAGGTTGGCACCATTGATGAACAGGAACAAAACGCGTTCGAAACCTGTGAAAAACTGGTTACCCTGATCCAGGAAAAAAATTATAACCTCGTAATTACCCATGGCAACGGGCCGCAGGTGGGTAATCTCTTATTGAATAACATTGCCGGCAACAAACTTTATGGCCTGCCCGAAATGCCACTCGACATTTGCGTGGCCTACTCGCAGGGATTTATCGGATATGTAATTGAGCAGCAGCTTAAAAACGTACTGATGTATAACGATCTTGACCGGGATATCATAACCATCATCACCCAGGTGCTGGTTGATAAGGATGATCCGGCATTTCAAAAGCCGACCAAACCGATAGGCCCATATTATTCAAAAGATGAAGCCGATAAAATTACTTCCGAAACAGGATCAGTATTTGCTGAAGACCCGCGTGGCAGGGGTTGGAGAAAAGTGGTAGCGTCACCCAAACCTCTTGTAATCAACAATAAAAAATCCATTGAGAAAATTGCCAGGGAAGGCACCATCGTGGTTGCCGTTGGTGGTGGCGGCATCCCGATTTTCTATGCCAAAGAGAATAAACTCCAGGGAATTGATGCGGTAATTGATAAAGACCTGGCTTCAGCATTGCTCGCGGCTCAGATCAATGCAGATAAATTTTTCATCCTTACCGATGTACCAAAAGTTTGCCTGAACTTCAACACGCCGCAGGAAAAAACCCTCGACCGCCTTTCCATCTCCGATGCAAAGAGATATCTTGCTGAAGGTCATTTCGCCGAAGGAAGCATGGCGCCAAAAATCAGGGCTGCTATCTATTTTGTGGAACACAGCGGAAAAGATGCCATCATCACAAAAACTACCAAACTCGGAATTGACAATGGCGGAACAAGGGTTGTGATGGTTTAACTCAAATCACAAGTTTCAAAAAAACAAGCACCAAACAAATCCTAATATTGAAAATCAAAATCCGAAACTGTTTAAATTCTTGAGATTGGAACTTCGGAATTATTTGAGTTTTGTATTTTGGTTTTTGATATTTCAAATTGATAATCAATATTTTTAACACACTAAATAAATATTTTATGGCATTCAATTTAAGAAACAGGAATTTTTTGAAGTTACTTGACTTTACTCCACAGGAGATTAGATTTTTACTTGACCTTTCTTCAGATTTAAAAAAGGCAAAATATGCCGGTACCGAGCAGCAGCGCCTCAAAGGTAAAAACATCGTGTTGCTGTTTGCCAAAGATTCAACCCGCACACGCTGTGCCTTTGAGGTTGCAGCCTTTGACCAGGGCGCCCAGATTACTTACCTGGGACCTGCCGGTTCACAGATGGGTAAAAAAGAATCAATGAAGGACACCGCCAGGGTGCTGGGAAGAATGTACGATGGCATCGAATACCGTGGCTACGGCCAGGATATCGTCGAAGAACTGGGAAAATTTGCAGGTGTACCGGTTTGGAACGGACTTACCAACGAATTTCATCCAACCCAGATTTTGGCCGACTTCCTCACCATGCGTGAGCATTCTGACAAGCCTTTGCACCAAGTTTCATTTGCTTACTTGGGCGATGCAAGGAATAATATGGGCAACTCGCTGATGGTTGGCGCTGCAAAAATGGGAATGGACTTCCGCGCTGTGGCTCCAAAAGAACTCTTCCCGGATGCCAAGCTGGTTGAAACTTGCCGTGCCATTGCCAAAGAGACAGGAGCCAAAATCACCCTAACCGATAATGTTACTGAAGGGGTGAAAGGGGTTGACTTTTTATACACTGACGTATGGGTGTCGATGGGCGAACCTGCCGAGGAATGGAACCGCCGGATTAAAATGATGACTCCTTACCAGGTGAACATGGATATGGTGAAAAAGACCGGGAATCCTGATGTAAAATTTATGCACTGCCTTCCAGCTTTCCACAACCGCGAAACAGAAGTTGGAGAGGAAATTTTCCAGAAATTCGGCCTGCCTGAGATGGAAGTCTCAGAAGAAGTATTTGAATCCCCGCACTCCATCGTTTTCGACCAGGCCGAAAACAGGCTGCATACCATTAAGGCTGTGATGGTTGCTACACTTGGAAGCTAAGGCTTTTTATTAGTGCCAGAAAGAAAACCCCTGAAGTTGAAAATCAATGAGTGCCCCAACCCTCCCGAAGTCTCGGGATAAATTCCGGGAGCATTGATTTTCAACGATTTACTCCCTTTAGGGTGGGGTAATTAAATCGTTGAAAAACAAATTTGTAAAGTTTTCTTGCTGGCAGTAATTAAAACTCTCTATTAACAAAAAAGCCGCCCTAGAATCAGGAGCGGCTTTTTATATGTTATGCTATCAGGTTATTTACTGATAATGATCTTGTTTGTATAAATCTGATCATCTTTCACCAATTTGATCAGGTAAATGCCATTGGAAATATCGCCAAGTAATAATTCTGATTGGTTAAAGCCTGCATTCAAAGAAAGGTTTCTTTTAAACACTGCTTGTCCCAGTAAATCATAAATTGCCAGTTCCACGTCAGTCCGCTGGTTTGTATTGATCTGAATATTGATGACATCATGGGCCGGATTGGGGAAAATGGCCAGTTCTGAATCTTTGAAATATTCAGGAACACCAACGGGAGAAGAAGTAGTAAATGTCCATACAGGGCTGAAATCACTGGTATCAATAGCACTCATGGCCCTCACCCTCCAATAGTACAAAGTGCTTGATTCGAGATCGGTATTTACGTTCAGAAGGGGGATTTCATCATCGCTTGCATCCTTGTAATAGATTTTGGAGTCGAGCATTTCGAGGTCTTTGCAATAATTGATCTCGTACTTGATCGTTCCTTTGATCTGGTCCCAGCGCAGCTGAGGACGAAGGACCACACCAGTATCACCATTTGCAGGACTGGTCAGAACCGGAGTTGTGAAAGTAGTAAAATTCCATACCAGCGACCAATCTGTGGTATCCACTTCATGGCGGCCTCTCATTCTCCAAAAATACTGCGTTCCATACATCAGATTTTTGGCAGGTTCGATGATGTTTTCAGTCAATTCAACATCAGGCGAGGCAAATTCAGCATTATCATCCACCTGGTATTCAAACTTGGTTAATCCTGAAATATCATCCCACCTCAAATTCACATTTAAATGATTATTTACACTATTATTATCCGGTTTTTTGAGATCAATAATATTAAGTGTTGTAAAATTTCTCACGTCGCTCCAGCCTGAAATATCATTTGTGTGTCCTGCTCTGGCTCTCCAGAAATACTTTACACCAAAGTACAAATTAGCCATTGGCTTATTAAAAGTTGTACCCGTAACCATAAACTCCTGAAGATTTGGTGAGTCAAATGTGTTTACTGTATCAATTTGAACGTCAAAAAAAGTAACTCCTGAAATTAAAATCTGGCCAACCCTGTCGCGCCATTGAAGGTTAATATCCGGAACCTGTTTAACAGCATCATTATTTGGCCTGAACAGATCAAACTTCGTGAAAGTAGTAAATGACCAGACTGCCGACCACTCTGAAGTGCTGTTACCTTCATAAATTGCTCTGACACGCCAGTGATGCTGGAGGCTAAATTTAAGCAAACTAGTTTTGACAGCTGTAAGGTCAGTGATTGAATCAAAAACAATGGCTGTGAAGTCAGCATTTTCGCTCAATTGCAACTCATAATTTATCGCCCCGATTACTGCATTCCAATCAAGCAATACATCAGGCATTTGGTTGGTTGCATTATTTGCCGGTGTTACAAGAACAGGCGGTTCCACTTTGATTTGTGCCATCGTGAAAGAGGCAACCAGGAAAAACACCGCGGTAACTAAATATTTTTTCATAGGATTATCTTTTTTCTTGTTACAGTAATTAAATTAACGAACTATCATTTTTGCAGTGAGCATTTCATTTCCGGCATCAATCCTGGCAACATAAGCGCCACCTGGTAAATCGGAGCAATCAAGTGTTACATCAAATGATCCTGATGACACCGTTCCTGCATTAAATTCCTTCACGATCATTCCGTTGAGATTGTAAAGAGTAATCCTGACATTGCTGCTGCTTATGAGGTCGAATGTGAATGTAGCAGTTGTATGCACAGGATTAGGATAAATTGAGAAGGTTGAAATATTTGCATTGACAGGCATTTCCGGGTCATTAATACCAACAATTTCATAGCTGTCATCTCTGAAAACACCTCTTCCGTAAGTAGCCATGTAAATTGTGCCCCAGTTGTCAACTCTTGGATAAATCAGTGGAGGAGTAGTCGGGTCTTCACTGTAAATGATGAATTCATCCTTGAAAATTGTTTGCTGCTTAATCTGGAATACCGGGATAATTCCTACACCTTCACTATCGGGAACCCAACTTACAGCACCATTTCCAATGTCTGAAGAGGTGTAAACACCAAGTTCGGTTCCAATTATGGCAATGTTTGAATTGTTCATTTCAATAATGGAAGAATAAACCGGCATTTTCGGAAGATCACCCGTGATACTCATGAAGTTAATACCTGTTGAAGGAGATGCCAACGCATTGGTTGAACGGTAAACATAATCCTCATTTCCATAATTTCCTAAAGTTACAATCAAGTTGTTATCGTTGTTCGGATCAAATGCAATTGATGTGATAAATCTTCCCTGGAAAGCAGGATACTGAATAATGTCCGCAGAAACAATGCAGTACGGGCTTCTTATGTCAGCTCTTTCGTAATCGTAAGCAAGGGCAAGGTTAGATATCCTCATGATTGTTCCGGTTCTGGTACCAATAAACAGGTAGTTTGCATCTTTTGAATAAGCTATGCAGGTTGGTGCTCCGTTTGCTGCGGCTACAAGGGCAATCTGCCACCATTCAGTGTCTTTACTGAATTTCACGGCATCTTTGGTCATATAAACTGTATTGTGTGTAGCAATAAAAAGCTTGGACTGGATGATATCCTTGATTCGCAATGAGTCGCCTTCGGAAAGGGATTCCTCTAAAGTATAGGTGAAAGGATAACCAGCATCAAGACCAAATCCGGGGTTTGCACTACGGCAAATTATAACTTCACCTTCACTGTAGTTGGTTGTTGCTTTAAATGTGACTGAATCGCGCGAGTTCTCGCTCTCAAAATCTTCCCACAAAGCAATCGGGGTCATGAAAAGGTTCGAAGTTGGCGCATTGAAATTAAAGGATGTGTTTTGCCCTTCATCGTCTGAGCGCTCAATGACTCCTGTACTTGTACTATAAACGAATGCATTTGGGTTAATCTTTGAAATTTCGCAAAAGCCTCCATTGGAAGCTTCAATTTTTTCTCCGTTTTCTGTTGTATTGCCCTGACCGCTGATGAACCAGGTTCCATCGCCCTGTGTTCCTGTAACTGCTTTTCTTTTCAGGCCTCCAATACCAATTGTATAGCTTTGGGTAATAGATAGCGTACGATTAATTCTGTTAAAGTCTGTTGAACCGGTAGTAACAGTTCCGTAGGAAATACCTCTGTTAGTGGCAACCGCCAATTTGTTAACTGTTCCTGGTTGGAAAGCATAAACATGATGGCCCGCAGGTAAAAATGCAGTAATTGGTCCAAGTCCCCAGTCAAAATAACCGTTTGTTCCTTCAATCCGCTGGCCTAACCACATGGTAAGACCTCCAAGCAAAACTTTATAGGGGTTATCAGGAAATACTTCAAAAACATTGTTGTAACAGGCTGAACCATTGAATGGTCTTAGTGTTGTTGAACCGCCGGGGAAAATCACATGCCATGTTTCGCCTTTATCTTCTGAAAGATAAACATTATAAAGGAATCCGGCTTGTGTACTGACAGCGTAAATAATATTACCGGTTGGGTCGGAGGGAGCAAATGCTACCTGGGACCTTCCGGGATTATTTGCCAACGGACTTGGACGCCCAAGGGCAGGATCGGGAACATAATTGGTTAGCTGATTGAATGCAACAGTACGATTGGCTGAATTACCAAGTGTATCAACTGCAATTAAAGTAGTTGTGTAATCCCTGTCTTCTCGGGTAATTAATTTTGGATTGGAAGGTGTACCGGATTTATTGGTGAAAACAAGATTGCTACCTGGTGTTGCAATGTGCACCATATCGCCAAAAGTAGCCACAACGGTTCCATCATTTCCAACCTCTACATCAGAACAGTTAATCTTACCAAATTCCATAATTTGACGTTCTGGCGCAAGGGCAGTTTTCTGATAATTGGTTGTATCAACAACAGCCTTATTGAACTGCGGGTTTTGCATAATTATGGTATTCCCAACCACTTCATAACTGTCGCACTGGACCGTTGAATCTATTGCAAGTGCAACCTCGTATGTGAGAGTATCATGATAATATTGATTTGCTTTCATCCAACCGGAATTTCCATTGTCCGAATACCACAGACCTGCATTAGTGGCAGCATAAACTCTTCCTGAGTTTTTATCTATGGCAATTTTGTTGATGTATGCCCATTCAACAGTATCATTATCAGCAGTTATTGTAGGTGTGGTTTCAGTGATTAAGGTGAAAGTATCGCCATCCGTTGATTTAAACATTCCCTGACCTACCAACCCTCCGATATAGGTTTCTGCCTCGGTACAAAAGTATTCGCCTGTACCGGCATAAATGGTTCCGTCAGCAGCCTGGGCCATACAGGTAACATAAAGATTCTGATTTGCTGTATTGATCTTGCTCCAGGTAGATCCAAGATTTGTTGTTTTCCACAAACCACCTGTAACCCCTGCAGTTATCAACGTTTTTGCAGTTTGATCTTTATTATCGAAAATGAGCGCTCTTACACGTCCCGGAGCATTATCCGGACCAACAAAAGACCAGTTCAGCCCAAGCGAGTTACCCGATTTCAACTGTCGCTTTTCGGCTTGCTCCCTTGCAAGAAGTACATCATTTGAGTTGACTTCGCCGGTAATCTGGTTGCTCCTGATCTGATGAAGGTACTCCGCTGCATCGACTATTTCTAAATTGTCGCTCCTCTTTGAAGAAGGATGATCTGAACCAACAAAGCCAGATGCAACAATGAGCCCGGTCAACCCAAGAATAAACGTTAATAAGCTCAATTGTAAAAGTTTACGTTTCATGTTATGAAAATTTGATTAGTATAATTTTTTATTTTTTAAATTCAACTCATCAGTAAAAAACGTGCCACTAAAATACTGCTTTTAATTAAACCTGCTGATTTTTGTTCCTTCTCGGTAGGTTCGATCTCAGCTATTTAACCAAACAAAATTAAAACTCTGATTCAGACAGCTAAATGAAAATCAGTTTAAGGCTAATCGAAATCAGTTTACGGTGCACTGTTTCAGCATAAAAACACGCTTTAAAAACTGAATAATAGCTGAAAAAATCGATGAACAAAATTGAAAAAAAAACTCGTACCACAAACACTTTTAACTTAATATAAATTGATTTTAAATAGCAGTACATGAAAATCATGAGTTGGTGTATTCCGTTCGAGCTCCTAAATACAACAAACTGTTTGGTTTATAGACATTCAATGACTTATTTTCAATTTTTCCCTATGTAATCATTTGAAATTTGAATCCTTGCACAATTTTTGGTAATCAATCCCTTTTAAGTACTACTTTTGCAATTGATATTAAAATCTCAGGCGAATTCATTAAAAATCACAATCAAATAACCGTATGAAAAACAAATTGAAAGTTTTACTCCTGGCCGTTGCTTTAATCGGCATTTCCAATGTTGCTATTTGTCAACAAAAGTATTACGACCTTCAGACAATCAAACAAGTGAAAACAGCACCCGCCAAAGATCTTCAACGCCCGGGATCTTGCTGGAGTAATGCCGGCACTGCATTGATTGAGGCAGAATGGATAAAAAACGGAAGAACAGAAATTGATCTTTCGGAGATGACTTTTATCCGGAATGCTTACGAATTGAAAGCCTTTGCTTACCTGAATTCAAAGGGAGCTACCAGGTTGGATGAAAGATTATTGGCCTCCGATGTTTTCCCTTTAATGGTTGAATATGGTATGGCTCCGGAAGAAATGTTTATGAAAACCGTTGACAAACCGAGGGATGCCAGCTCTGGTGAAATGGACGCTATTTTACGTGGTACGATGCAGATGGTAATGGAAAAAGAAGGCGGCAATTTCACCGAAAGATGGCAAAGCACTTTTAATGCAGCCCTTTCACGCTACCTTGGCGAAACCCGTATTGCATTTAATTACAACAATACGGAGTACACTCCAAAATCCTTTGCCGAAACTTCCGGTATTAATGCTACCGATTATATTGTTTTAACCTCCGACTCAAGAAACACTCCAGATAGCAAAATTGAACTTCCTGCAAGAAATAACTGGAACAAAACACAGGCCTACAACGTTTCAGCTGATAACCTGCAAAGCACCATTCGTAACGCCGTAAACTCGGGTTACACAGTAATTTGGTACGGTAATCTCGCCGAAGAAATGATTTTTCCTGAAGAAATGGTTGCTATTGTACCTGCCGGAAAAATTGCAGACTTAACCAAACCCAAAGAAGGGGTCGAAACAACTTACGAACCTCTCGCCGAAAAAGCAGTATCACCCGCCGACCGTCAAGCTAACTTTGAAGCCTCAGTTGGAAAAGAGCTTGATTACCTGATGATTTTTGGAACAAGTAAGGATAAAAATGGGAATGAGTATGTGATGGCAAAGAAAGTTTGCGAAGCAGGGAACAAAACAATTCATCTTTCCCCTTCTTTCGTCAAACTGAACACTGGTTATGTATTACTGAACAAAAAAGGGCTGCCTGGAGATTTAAAATCGAAACTTAGCCTTTAAATTTATTAAGCCGTTCATTTGCGAGCGGCTTTTTTTATATCCTTCTAAAATCACTCTCCCTGATCCAGCCCTTACTTCCATCAGGTATCCGGATTTCAAACCACTCCCCCACCTGGTTCGTGATTTGCACTTTGATGCCTTCGTGAATTACAAAAATATCGGTGCTATTATCTCTTGGAGAGCTTTTAACCGTGACTGTCGGTGTAAAAACGATGGCCTCCGCCTGTTTCCTAAATTGAATGTAGCGTTGGTTTGCCAGGGTAAATGAGCCGGCAAACACGACAATCAGCACAATTCCCATCCAAAAACCAAATTTCCTAAGCCAAATAACCCTCGAAAGGAGGAAGATAAGAATCATCAGCAGTATGAATAAAAAACAAATCACACTGATAGTTGCCCATTGATCGAGAGAGCGACTATTCACGAGCAATTTCCACCATGTAAAAATAAAAAATTCGGGCAGTGGCTCAATTTTGTCAACAATACGGCTATTGGCTAATTCAAGATTAAAGAGAATATCAGGATCGTATGGGGTTATTTTTTTGGCTCTTTCAAAGTTAAGAATTGCCATGGGAAGGTTATTGACTTTGAAGTAAGCATTTCCCAGGTTAAAGTAAAGTGCTGATGATTCAAAACCGCTATTCAAAATCGTTTCGTAAGTTTCGATGGCAGGAATAAAATCGCCTTCGTTATAAAATTTGTTCGCCTGTTCCATAAGAATAAGCTTGTCGTCTGCCTTCGCGTTAAAGGACACCAAAAGGAAAATCAATATCAACAGATGTTTCATGGTAAGCAATGATTATTTAAGTTCCTTTTCTAATTTTGTAATGATCTCAAGTGCACCAGTATAGACCTTCTCCATATTGTCTGTTTTGCTGCCGGGAGCAAAACGTGCAAATTCGGTCTGATTCAATGTTTCGATAAACTGGTTGATGGTTTCCTCATTCGTGTTTTTTGAAGTCAACCTGGTTCTCACATTGTCCATCGAAAGTTCGGATACCGGAATACTCAGTTTATCACTAAGATACCCCCATGATGCCCTTGAAATTTCGATATAGAATTCGCTCTCTTTGCTGTTTTTCATGAATTCATGTGCCAATTTCAGCCGTTTGCGTGCAATCTTTGTAGCCCGCAAATTCTTCATCAATTCTGCATTTCCTCTTTTTTTCATTTGCTTGCTCCATACCACCAGAACAAGGATAAGCAGGATCAAGGGGATGATTAGGAAAAGGAAGTAGCTTTGAGAGCGGAAGAAGTAAGTACCGACCGGCCGAAAACTATATGGTGGCAACTTAATATGCCTGATGTCCGACCCGATGATCTGAATGCCTTCCTGACGAACGGTTCCGCTGTAAGTAACCACTGAGGATGCTCCATCTCCTCTCTCGACGGTAATATTGTATTCCGGAGTTCTTTCGGAGATGTAAACGTTCTGACCCAAATCAAAATGAGAAAACTCAATGGGTCTGATCTTGAAATTACCCGGATTACGAGGTATTACGAGGTATTCAAAAGTGCGTGTTCCGGAAACCCCGGATGGGGTGACCTTAATGTCAGATTTAATTTCCGGGTCAAAGACTTCGAAATCAGGAGGGAATGCAATCTTTGGAAGGTCAAATAGCTCTATGTTTCCGCTGCCCTGGACTGTGAGTTTTATCGAAATGGGTTCATTGGCTTTCACTTCTGTTTTGTCGATCTGTGAGCGAAGCGTAAATTTACCTACGGCGCCGCTGAAATCAGCAGGCCTTTCTTTGGTCGGAAGTGGCTTAACATCGACGGTAATGCTGTTTGAAAGCAGGTTTTTCGTGACATCCTTTGAGCGGCTGCTAAAGAAAGGATCGTTAAAGAAGCTGTCGAAGAATGGATCGGATGTCCGGCGCTTGGCGTCAGTTCTTAGCAGCACAGTGAGTTCAGTTTCGCCCGGGCTGATGTCAATTTTCCCGGTTCTCTGAGGGAACAGGGCAAAACGACGCACTTCTGCTACGTTATATTGTTTTCCCTTTATTGTTTCGGTTGCAGTAGGGATTTCTCTTTGATTCGGGAACAGATTTTTCACCCAAAAACCGGGAAATGAAGAGATTTTCTGAAACCCGTCATGACCGGCTATCTGGTTGTTAAAATATAGTTTATAAGAGATGATGATTTGTTCGCCGAGATAGGGCGCAGTATTACTTACTTCAGCACGAAGAAAAACATCGACGGCTTCGTCGCTACCCTGCTGCTGTGACCCTTGACCCGAAGGTGCTGTTTGCCCGCCACTCTTAACCTGAACAGTCACTGAATTGGATGTGTATTTTTTCCCTGCATAGTTGATTGTGGCCGGTGGTATGGTGAAGGTTCCTTCTTTTGTGGATGCAAGTATGTAAGTAAAAGTGTAAGATACTTCGCGGGTCACATTTCCTCCTACAATCTGGACACTGGAACTGGTAGAAGTGTTAGGGCCATTCAATACGTTAAAATCAACAATATTAGGACCTTTAAACCCTGTTCCTTCAGCATTGATCCTATATTGTAACTGGAATCTTTCACCTAAAGTCACCACAGATTTGGCAACCCCGGAAAACTCAACCTGCTGTGCTGACAGCCAAACAGGCAACACAAACAGGAGGGCCGTAATCATCAACATCATCCTGCGTTTTAGCTTCTTCATTTTCATTATCGGGTTATAAGTCCTTTCCATTTCTTTTGTCTAAAAGCAAAACCTACCAGTCTTTTTCAGTTGTAACTCGCTTGGCATTTTTAAATTCTTCCATTTTCAATTTTTCCATAGTCCGGCGTTCGCGTTCCTGCATGGCCTGCAGCATACGTTCGGCATCTTCTTTAGAAATTTGTCTTGGTTGTGCCTGATTTTGTTGTTGTTGAGCATCTTTCTGCGAATCCTGCTGCTGTGATTCCTGTTGTTGTTGCTCCTGGTTTTGCTCCTGTTGCTGGTTTTGCTCCTGGTCTTGCTGTTGATCTTCCTTCTGATCCTGGTTTTGATCTTGATTTTCCTGCTGCTCCTGTTGTTGCTGCTGCTGATTGCGAAGCATTTGCTGGGCGTACAAGAGATTGTATTTAGTGTCTAAATCATCTGGGTTTAATCTCAAAGCATTTTTGTACGCTTCGATGGCCTGATCATATTGTTGCAAATTAACCATTGAATTGCCGAGATTGTGAAAAGACTTTGCACGTTGATCATCAGAGACATTACGACGGGAAAGATTATCGAAAATAGAGGCTGACTCTTCATAATTTTCCTGCTGAAAAAGCGCCCCTCCAAGATTGAATTCACCCACTTCTGACTTTGCGTTCTTTTCCAATGCTTTCTGGTAATCCACCTCAGCTTCCTTGTAGTCTCCACGCTCAAAAGCATTATTACCTCGTCGGATAAATTTGTTTTCGCTCTGAGCAAATGCACTCATATCGGAGATTAAAACAGCAACGGTTAAAAAAAATCCCAAATAAAATATTTTTCTTTCTATTAAATCCATAGTTTTTTCATCCTGATATTTAAAGTTTATTTTCCCCAAAAATATTAACCCTCCGGAATCTGCTGCTTCTCCGCTCAAAAATGAGAAATTCAAGCAGTAAAATCAGAAGCGCAGGAGCCAGGAAATACTGGAAACGGTCTTCATAGTCTGTAAACATCCGCGACTCAAATTCAGTTTTTTCGAGTTGTGAGATTTCTTCAAAAATAATACGCAAGCCGACTTGAGTATTATTTGCCCGCACGTATTGCCCGTTGCCTGCCGAAGCAATTTCTTTGAGCATGTTTTCATCGAGCCGGGAGATTACCGTGTTGTTGCTGCGATCCTTTTTAAAACCCTGCTGGTTACCTGCACGGTCAACGATCGGAATGGGAGCTCCTTCGGGTAATCCCATGCCAACGGTAAAAATCCTGATGTTCTTTTCGACTGCATTTTGTGCTGCTTCTTTCACATCACCTTCATGATCTTCTCCGTCAGTTATTATGATTATGGCTTTTTCAGTTTCACTCTCATCAAAAAGATCAATTGAAAGGTTGATTGCATCAGCAATTGCAGTACCCTGAACAGGAACACTTTCTGTACTGATATTTGAGACAAATAGTCTAACGGCTGCATAGTCAGTAGTGATTGGTAACTGCGTGTACGCTCTTCCGGCAAAAACTACAATTCCGATCCTGTCATTACCCAATTCATCAACAAGCCTGGTGATGGCCTGCCTTGCACGCTGCAGCCGGTTGGGTTTGATATCCTGAGCAAGCATGCTTTCTGACACATCGACAGCAATAACCAGGTCAATTCCTTTACGGTCAATTTTTTCGAGTTTTGAACCGATCTGAGGATTGGCGAGGCCAATAATGATGAGTGTAAAAGCAAGCATAGAAAGTACAAATTTGAAAACCAGTCGATTTTTTGACATGTCAGGCATCAGGATACGGATGAGATGAGTATCGCCAAATCGTTTGATAGCAGCCTTTTTCCAATATATCATCAGTACAAAAATGACTATGAAAAGGGGGATAAGCAGCAATGCCCAAAAGAAATCCGGATTTGCAAATTTAAAAACCTGCATAGTATTCAAATTTTCACTTCGTTAAGGTGTTGTTCTGAAAAATGTATACTTCATTATCAATTCGATAACAAAAAATAGCAAAGCGATCAAAGCAAATGGAAGAAATTCCTCGTGCTTTTTATAAAACTCTGTTACATCAATTTTTGATTTCTCTAATTTATCTATTTCGGCATAAACCTCCTGAAGTTTTGTATTACTCGTTGCGCGAAAGTATTTACCATCGGTTTCATTCGATATATTGATCAGCAACTCCTCATCAATTTCAACGGGAATGTTCTGATACCGTATACCAAAAGGAGTTTGCACCGGATAAGGCGCTGTTCCCAGACTTCCAATTCCAACACCATAGACGCGAATCTTATTCAGTTTAGCGATTTCGGCAGCAGAAAGCGGGTCAACCGCCCCCATATTGTTGACGCCATCGGTGAGCAAAATAATAACTTTACTCACAGCATCGCTTTCGGCAAGCCGTGCAACCCCTGTGGCAAGCCCATCGCCAATGGCGGTTCCGTCTTCGATCATCCCGGTTTTGATTTTCCTGAACATCTCAGTCAGCACTTTATGATCGGTTGTCAGCGGCACCTGCGTAAATGCTTCACCGGCAAATACAACAAGTCCAATTCTGTCGCCTGGTCGGCCACTGATAAATTCGATGGCCAATTCTTTTGCCGCATCTATGCGGTTTGGTCTAAAATCTTCAGCAAGCATACTTCCCGAAATATCCACAGCAATGACAATGTCAATGCCTTCGATGGTAACATCCTGGCTGCTTGAGGTGGATTGTGGCCTTGCCAAAGCAACCACCAATAGAGCGATTGCTAAAATTCTAAAAACAAATAGCAGGTGATAAAGATAAAGCTTGTACGTAGTTTTTACAGCAGCAAAAGGGAGTGTTGTAGAGATTTTAATCTCCGCCTTGCTCCTTTTATTTTTGAACCAATACCAGGCAATCATCACCGGGATGATGAGCAATACCCAAAAGTATTCAGGATAGGCATATTCAAATTCCTTAAACATCTCTGTATCCCTAATTTATTGGTTTAACGTATCATTTTTATCTGAATCTTCGATTTTGCTCTCAGAGGTCATTGCGTCATGATTTATCTCCTCCTTCACTGCCGGAGCTGTATTTCGTACAAAACTAAAAGCAATGTTCATACTGTGATCATGCTCTGACGGTAAAGGCTTTGCCTTTGCAAATTTTACCAGATCGGAGAGATCCAACAATTCCTGGAGTATTTTTATTGATTCTGCTGAAACAGGTTTTTTTCTGATAAAAAGTATTGTTTCGTAAGTAGTTGACTCAATGGCCGGAATGTCAAACCGCTCTTCAATGTATTCACGAACAATACCTGAGAGCCTGCTGTAATAATCCTTGATCAGTCCCTGCTGCCAAAGTTTTTCTTTTTGGAGTTTTTCTAATTCATCGAGAGCTCTGATGTGTGAAGGCTGTTTTGGCCTGGGCTTGAAAATAGTGAGCGGGATAGCTTTCTTTTTCCGCTTTACAAAATAAAGCACAAGACCTGCAATAATAAAAATCAGCAATATCCAGGGTAAAAGTTCAGAAAAAGTAATCGGAACAGCGATGGGCCCTTTTATGGGTTTGATGGGTTGATTCAAATCTACCGGAATAGAAAAGACATTGAGCAAAAAAGGCTCTGATTCCACAAACATTTGATCCATCGCCTTTTCATTTTCAAGGTATTGCACTTTGAATGGAGGGATTACATAGTAACCGGTATCGAAAGAAGTAATGGTAAAAACCTGACTTACATCGATCATACCACTGCCAAGGTGCAAAGTATCGACATTTGATCTGTTAAGTATTTCAACATGACCGGTCAATGTGTCAGCAAAAAGTGGCCACTCGAACCGGTAATTGTCCGGGATGAGCAGATGAAGACGGTAGGCTACCCGGTCTCCAACAAGGATGCTATTTGTATCAAGCGAAGCATTGAGCCTTATCTGCTGTGCCGGGGCACTCAAAATCCCAATGACCATCAATAACAATGCGAATACGATTGCTTTAGTTCCTGACACTTTCCTTTTTCTCCTTTTATCCATCTGATTGTTAAAATCTTGACTCTCTTTTTTTAAACATACCCACTAAAGGTTTTACATAATCTTCATCTGTTCTGATATGGGCAGCATCAACCCCACTTTTTGTGAAGGCCCACTTCACAAACTTTTCGTTATTTTTATACCAATCTTTGTATAATTGCCTGGTTGTCGCACTCGATGTATCAACCCAAAGATTTTGTCCTGTTTCTGCATCTTTGAATTTTGTCATCCCCATATTGGGTAACTCCATTTCGCGCGGGTCGTAAACCCTTACAGCCATTACATCATGCTTGCTATTGGCAATTTGCAGGGCATCTGCAAATTTCTTATCCACAAAATCCGAAATAACAAAGGCAGTGCATTTTTTCTTTACTGCGTTGGTAAGAAACTTCAGCGATTCACTGATGTCAGTACCCTGGTTTTCTGTTTTAAAATCTACCAGTTCACGAATAATCCTGAGGATATGTGATGAACCTTTTTTTGGAGGAATAAATTTTTCAATTTTATTACTGAAGAAGATCACGCCCACCTTGTCGTTGTTCTGTATAGCCGAAAAAGCAATAACAGCAGCGATTTCGGTGATTAAATCTTCTTTCATGCTGGTTTTTGTACCAAACTGGTTCGAACCACTCACGTCAATGAGAAGGATCACAGTGAGTTCGCGTTCCTCTTCAAAAATCTTTATAAAAGGATGGTTGAAGCGCGCTGTAACATTCCAGTCAATGCTACGCACGTCATCGCCATACTGGTACTCACGTACTTCGCTGAAGGCCATACCCCGCCCTTTGAAAGAGCTATGATAATGCCCGGAAAATATCTGATTGGATAATCCTCGGGTTTTAATTTCTATTTTTCTGACCTTTTTAAAAATTTCTGTTGCGTTCATGCAAAAGGAAATAGTGCGATGAGTTGAGTTAGACAAAAAGTTTGATGAACATCTGATAAATGAAAACCAATATCAGTACTATGGAACTTCGATGGTGTTCAGCACTTCATTGACCACATCTTCCGTAGTAATATTTTCAGCTTCAGCTTCGTAAGTGAGGCCGATACGATGGCGCATTACATCGTGTGCCACTGCCCTGATGTCTTCAGGGATAACATAACCGCGCCGCTTGATGAATGCATAAGCTTTCCCTGCAAGTGCCAGGTTGATGGAGGCACGCGGAGAAGCGCCATAGCTGATCATTCCCAGGAATTTCTTAAGCTTGTACTCTGCAGGGAATCGGGTGGAAAAGACAATATCGGTGATGTAATTCTCTATTTTTTCATCAAGATAGACCTGTCGAACCACCGAGCGGGCTTTCATAATGTCAGCAGGTGATACTATTTTGCTTGTTGTGGGTTGTATTCCGCTGATATTCTGCCGCATGATGAGCTTTTCCTCCTCCTTTTCGGGATAGGTAATGACCACTTTCATCATGAAACGGTCCACCTGAGCTTCGGGCAGCGGATAGGTTCCCTCCTGTTCTATCGGGTTTTGTGTGGCCATAACAAGGAATGGTTCCTGCAGCTTGAAGGTTTGATCACCAATAGTGACCTGCCTTTCCTGCATGGCTTCCAACAGGGCGCTTTGCACTTTTGCCGGTGAACGGTTAATTTCGTCAGCAAGAATGAAATTGGAGAAAATCGGTCCCTGCCTTACAACAAACTCCTCTTTCTTCTGGCTGTAAATAAGCGTTCCTATAAGGTCGGCAGGCAAAAGGTCAGGTGTAAATTGTATCCGGTTGTATTTGGCCTGAATGATATTTGCCAGCGATTTAATAGCCAGTGTTTTAGCCAGACCGGGAACACCTTCAAGCAAAATATGACCATCTGCAAGCAACCCGATTAAAAGCCGTTCGATCATTTGCTTCTGGCCAACAATCACTTTATTCATTTCAAGCGTAACCAGGTCAATAAAGGAACTTTCCTGGTGAATGCGTTCGTTTAATTCTCTGATATTTGTTTCTATCATTGTTTGTTGAATTTTTAAGACCGATAAAATAACTCGATGAGAAATTTTTAATTATTTCAGGTGGCGTTAAATATTGTTAAGCAGTAATCTTTGAAATTCTTGTCTGGATTCTTATCTAAGAATTTGTAATTCAATTTTTTTGTTTAATAAATAGCGTTTTATGTGCAATATCATTGGTAAAAACTAAAAGAGCGGCCAGTGATAAGCCGCTCTTTTCCAGTTCATTTTGTCTCAGGCCTGAGCATTTGGGCCAAACAAATTGTATGGCATCTGGTCCTGATCGGTATCTTTTAATTCGCCGTGCATAGACTCAAATTTGCGGATGTTATCCTGCAATGCTTTGAGTAGCCGTTTGGCATGCTGCGGAGTGAGTATAATCCTTGATTTGACTTTTGCTTTCGGAATTCCGGGCAGCATCTTCACAAAGTCGATGATGAACTCCGACCTGGAATGGGTTATAATCGCCAGGTTTGAGTAAACGCCTTCAGCAACTTCTTCACTCAGCTCGATGTTTAGCTTGTTTTGGTTTGCTTGTTTGGGATCCATAATTTCTTGTGTTTAATGTTTTATCAAAACTGAAAAACAACCGGTAGATCCCGATTGTTTTCCAGTACTTTTTAAATAATTTCAAATTAGTAATCCTGTCTTCCTCTGGGCTGAGTGAGCAATTCATAGTCGTCTCTCGAGCCAACGATAATATCCTCGTATTCTCTCAAACCAGTACCGGCAGGGATTTTATGACCTACGATCACATTTTCTTTCAACCCCATTAATTGGTCTGTTTTAGCATTGATAGCTGCGTTTGTCAGCACCTTGGTAGTTTCCTGGAACGATGCAGCAGAGATAAAACTGGTTGTTTGCAGAGAGGCGCGTGTAATACCCTGTAATACCTGACGTCCTGTTGCGGGCTGTGCATCCCGTGCTTCTACCAGTTTTTTGTCGCGGCGTTTTAACATAGAGTTTTCATCTCTGAGTTTCCGTGCCGAAACGATCTGACCTGCTTTAAAAGTAGCTGAGTCGCCCGGATCAATAATGACTTTTTTACCAAAGATCCAATCGTTCTCTTCCTGGAAATCAATTTTATTTACCAGTTCGCTTTCAAGGAATTTGGTGTCGCCCTGGTCTTCTACTTCTACTTTACGCATCATTTGGCGAACAATGGTTTCAAAGTGTTTGTCATTGATTTTAACACCCTGCAACCGATAAACTTCCTGAATCTCGTTTACGATATACTCCTGGACTTTCATCGGACCTTTAATAGCAAGAATGTCAGCAGGCGTGAGTGCACCTTCAGAGAGCGGGGTTCCGGCTTTAACAAAGTCGTTTTCCTGGGCAAGAATTTGCTTGGTAGTT
The DNA here is from genome assembly GCA_014860585.1 of Bacteroidales bacterium. Lineage (NCBI taxonomy): Bacteria > Pseudomonadati > Bacteroidota > Bacteroidia > Bacteroidales > Bacteroidales bacterium. The sequence continues at coordinate 29,303 of JACZJL010000023.1, forward strand.
GGGATAAGATATCTCTTTTCTTCACCACTCTTTGATGTAATAATGACTTCTTTGTTACCTCTCTTAAGTTTTTTACCAAATGATACAACACCGTCAATTTCAGCAACCTTTGCAGGGTCGGATGGATTCCTGGCCTCAAACAACTCGGTCACACGTGGCAAACCTCCGGTGATGTCACCGGCTTTACCTATGGCACGAGGGATTTTGATCAATGTATCACCGGCTTTTACTTCCTGTCCGTCGTCAACGGCAATGTGAGACCCAACCGGTAAGTCATAGGACCTCAGCACTTCACCATCACTATTGACTACATCAATCGAAGGATTCTTCACCTTTTGACGGGCTTCGATAATTACTTTTTCATAGTAACCGGTCTGTTCATCCGACTCAACCCTAAAGGTTTTTCCTTCTTCGATGTTGATGAAGTTGAGTGTTCCGGAAACTTCTGAAATAATGACTGCATTGTAGGGATCCCACGTGCAAATCACGTCACCTTTTTTCACTTCATCGCCATCTTTGAAAAAGAGGCTGGAACCGTAAGGTATGTTATGCGAAGCAAGGAATATTCCTGTATTTTGGTCGATAATCCTCATTTCGGCTGAACGTCCGATGACAGTCTGGTAAGATTTTCCTTCTTTTCCTGTCGTAGGAACTGATCTTAATTCTTCGATATGGATCACTCCATCATATTTAGCTTCGATTCTTGACTGGGCCGAAATATTTCCTCCAGCCACACCACCAACGTGGAATGTACGAAGTGTAAGCTGTGTACCAGGCTCACCAATAGACTGTGCAGCGATAACACCAACAGCTTCGCCTTTCTGTACCATGCGTCCGTTGGCTAAATTACGTCCGTAACATTTCGCGCAAACTCCCATTTTTGATTCGCAGGTCAAAACCGAGCGGATTTCAACAGCATCAATAGGTGAGTCTTCAATTAGCTGCGCAAAAGGTTCAGTAATTTCTTCACCTGCTGATACAATCAAACTGCCTGACTGGGGATGATAAATATCATGCAGGGCTGTACGACCAAGAATACGATCATAAAGAGTTTCAACAACCTCCTCGTTCTTTTTCAACGCTGTAGTTGTGAGACCGCGGAGTGTTCCGCAGTCTTCCTCCGAAATGATCACATCCTGCGATACGTCAACCAGACGACGGGTAAGGTAACCGGCATCAGCAGTCTTCAGCGCTGTATCGGCCAAACCTTTACGTGCACCGTGGGTAGAGATGAAATACTCTAAAACCGAAAGACCTTCTTTAAAGTTCGAAAGAATCGGGTTTTCAATGATCTCACCACCGGTTGCTCCTGATTTTTGAGGTTTAGCCATCAATCCGCGCATTCCGGAAAGCTGCCTGATTTGTTCCTTGCTACCACGGGCGCCTGAATCAAGCATCATATAAACGGCATTAAACCCTTGCTTATCCTTTGAAACCTGGTCCATCAGAATTTTGGTCAGACGCGAATTGGTGTGTGTCCAGATATCAATGATCTGGTTGTATTTTTCGTTGTGGGTAATAAAGCCCATATTATAACTATTCAGCACTTCGGTTACTTCTTCATGTGCCTGTGTGATCAATGCTTCCTTTTCAGCAGGAATAATAACATCGCCAAGGTTAAAGGACAGACCGCCGCGGAAAGCCATTTTAAATCCAAGGTCTTTTATGTCGTCAAGAAATCTTGCAGTGGTAGCAGTATCAGTTTTTTTCAATACACCGCCGATAATATCACGCAGTGATTTCTTTGTCAATAATTCATTAATGTATCCGTATTCAGCTGGTACAACCTGATTAAAGAGTACTCTTCCCACCGTTGTTTCAGTGAGTTTATAGACTGTTTCGCCATTTACCTGAAATGGTAAACGTACATGAATAATTGCATGGAGATCAACTTTGTTCTCGTTATAGGCGATGATGACTTCCTGGGGTGAATAGAATTTATATCCTTCACCCCTTACAGGGTTTTCTGGGATACTTCTGCGTTCTTTTGTAATGTAATAGAGTCCGAGAACCATGTCCTGTGAGGGCACTGCAATGGGCGCCCCGTTGGCAGGATTCAGGATGTTATGCGAAGCCAGCATAAGAATCTGGGCTTCAAGAATTGCTGCGTTACCAAGGGGGACGTGGACGGCCATCTGGTCGCCGTCGAAGTCAGCATTGAATGCTGTACATACGAGCGGGTGAAGTTGAATGGCTTTACCTTCGATCAGTTTGGGCTGAAATGCCTGTATGCCAAGGCGGTGAAGCGTAGGAGCACGGTTGAGCATGACAGGATGGCCTTTCATGATATTTTCAAGGATATCCCAAACAACCGGGTCTTTACGATCAACAATTTTCTTGGCAGATTTCACTGTTTTGACAATACCGCGTTCGAGCATCTTGCGGATGATAAAAGGTTTGAACAGCTCTGAAGCCATCTCTTTCGGAATACCACACTCGTTGAGTTTCAATTCGGGGCCAACTACGATTACCGAACGGCCTGAGTAGTCAACTCGTTTACCAAGAAGGTTTTGACGGAATCGTCCCTGCTTACCTTTAAGGCTATCGCTAAGTGATTTCAATGCCCTGTTGGATTCTGTTTTGACTGCATTTGCTTTTCTTGAATTATCAAACAGCGAGTCAACTGCTTCCTGGAGCATGCGCTTTTCGTTGCGCATGATTACATCAGGTGCTTTAATCTCAATCAATCGTTTAAGCCTGTTATTGCGAATGATTACCCTGCGGTAAAGATCGTTGAGATCGGAAGTGGCAAAACGACCACCATCGAGTGGAACCAGGGGTCTGAGTTCAGGTGGAATAACCGGGACAACCTTTACAATCATCCATTCAGGACGATTTTCGATACGGTTGCGTGCATCCCTGAAAGCTTCGACTACCTGCAGACGTTTGAGGGCATCTGCTTTTCTCTGCTGGGAAGTTTCAATATGTGCCTTGTGGCGAAGATCGTAGGAAAGTTCATCCAGGTCTAACCGGGCCAGCAGATCATGCAAGGCCTCGGCGCCCATTTTTGCGATAAACTTGTTTGGATCTTTGTCATCAAGATACTGATTTTCCACCGGAATGGTTTCCATGATATCGAAGTATTCCTCTTCAGATAGAAAATCAAGATAATTCAACCCGTCATCTGCTTTGATTCCGGGATTGATGACCACATATTTTTCATAATAAATAATTGCCTCCAGTTTTTTGGTTTGTAACCCCAGGAGAGCACCTATTTTATTTGGCAAAGATTTAAAAAACCAGATATGTGCAACAGGGACAACGAGTTGAATGTGTCCGGAACGTTCTCTGCGCACTTTTTTCTCGGTTACTTCAACACCGCAGCGGTCGCAAACGATTCCTTTGTAACGAATGCGCTTGTACTTGCCACAGTGGCATTCCCAATCTTTTACAGGACCGAAAATCCGTTCACAGAACAAACCATCCCTCTCGGGTTTATAAGTTCTGTAATTGATGGTTTCGGGTTTCAGCACTTCACCGTAGGATCTCTCAAGGATGGTTTCGGGCGAAGCCAGGCTTATAGTAATCTGCGAAAATTCTGTTTTAACGATGTTACTATCTTTTCTAAAAGCCATTAATGGATTGTATTTAGTTTAAATTTTAATAGGAAAAACAAAAGCTGCAAAACACTTTCATTAATCGAAAGTGATGTTCAGGCCAAGGCCGCGCAGTTCATGAACCAATACATTGAATGATTCAGGAATACCCGGTTTGGGCATGTTTTCACCTTTCACAATATTTTCGTATGCTTTGGCACGGCCAATCACGTCATCTGACTTAACAGTGAGTATTTCCTGCAGTATATTTGAAGCGCCGAAGGCTTCGAGCGCCCAGACTTCCATCTCTCCAAACCGCTGACCACCAAATTGTGCTTTACCACCAAGTGGTTGCTGGGTAATCAGTGAGTATGGGCCGATGGAACGTGCGTGCATCTTATCATCCACCATGTGATGCAACTTCAGAATATAAATGTATCCAACCGTTGCAGGCTGATGAAAACGTTCGCCGGTGCCACCATCGTAAAGGTAAACCTTACCATTTTCAGGTAAATTTGCCTTTATAAGATATTGGTTGATTTGGTCAACTGATGCTCCGTCGAAAATCGGTGTGGCAAATTTTAGTCCAAGACGTTTACCAGCCCAACCGAGCACAGTTTCATAAATCTGACCAAGGTTCATACGGGAAGGCACACCAAGGGGGTTCAGAACGACATCAACCGGAGTTCCGTCTTCGAGGAAAGGCATATCTTCTTCACGAACGATCTTGGCAACAATCCCTTTATTTCCATGGCGACCTGCCATTTTATCCCCTACTTTCAATTTGCGTTTTTTGGCCACATATACTTTTGCCATTTTCACAATCCCGTTGGGTAGTTCATCTCCTACCGTTGCAACGAATTTCTTCCGGTTGTAAACACCAAGAATCTCTTTGTACTTGATGATGAAGTTGTTGATTACTTCAGCAATCAACTGGTTCTTTTGTTTGTCTGTTGTCCATTTATGAGGATTAACCGTGAGGTAGTCCACGCCCAGAAGCATCTTTTGAACAAACTTGACTTTCTTCGGTACAATCTCTTCTTTGAAATTATTGTAAACACCCTGCGAAACCTTACCACTCACCAGGATCATCAGCTTGTCCACAAGTTTATTCTTGAGTGCGGCAGTTTGTTTGTTAAATTCTTTTTCCAGTACCTCAATGATATCTTTTTCCTTGCTTTTGGCAACGCGGTCTTTAATGACCCGTGAGAAAAGTTTTTTCTCAATTACCACGCCTTTCATCGAGGGTGGAGCTTTCAATGAAGCATCCTTCACATCACCGGCCTTGTCGCCAAAAATTGCACGAAGTAGTTTTTCTTCGGGAGTAGGATCAGACTCTCCTTTAGGAGTAATTTTCCCGATCAATATATCTCCTTCATTCACTTCAGCGCCAATTCTGATCAGACCATTTTCGTCCAAATCTTTTGTGGCTTCTGCTGAAACATTTGGAATATCATTGGTTAACTCCTCAACGCCACGCTTTGTATCTCTTACCTCGAGCACAAATTCTTCGATATGCAGTGAAGTAAAAAGATCTTCCTTTACAACCTTTTCGGAAATCACAATGGCATCCTCGAAGTTGTAACCTTTCCAGGGCATGAATGCCACCATAAGGTTCCGGCCGAGAGCAAGTTCACCATTTTGAGTGGCATAACCTTCACAAAGAGTCTGTCCTTTTGTAACCTTTTGTCCTTTGCGGACGATGGGTTTCAGGTTGACGGATGTATTCTGGTTTGTTCTTGTGAACTTAATCAGCTTATAGGTTTTCACATCATCATCAAAACTTACAAGCCGCTCGTTTTCCATCCTTGTGTAACGAATGGTAATTTCATTGGCGTCAACATATTCTACAATACCATCACCCTCAGCCATGATCAACACCCTCGAATCACGTGCAACCGGACCTTCAATTCCAGTACCCACGATTGGTGCCTCGGCTTTAAGCAGGGGCACAGCCTGACGCATCATGTTGGATCCCATCAACGCACGGTTGGCATCATCATGCTCAAGGAAGGGGATGAGTGAAGCTGCAATTGAGGCAATCTGGTTTGGCGCCATATCAATAAAGTGGACATTATTCCGATCCTCAATCGGATAGTCAGCCAGATGCCTTACTTTTACCTGCTGATCAGAAAATGTTCCATCTTTATCCAGCGGAGTGTTGGCCTGGGCAATAATTTTATCTTCCTCTTCCTCAGCATTTAGGAAAACTTCCTCAGATGCAAGATTTACTCTACCACTCTCAACATGCTTATAGGGTGTTTCAATGAAACCAAGTTTATTTATCCGGGCAAACACACAAAGCGAAGAAATCAATCCGATATTGGGACCTTCAGGAGTTTCAATTGTACACAGACGTCCATAGTGAGTATAGTGTACGTCACGAACTTCAAAACCTGCTCTTTCTCTTGAAAGACCGCCTGGCCCCAAAGCTGAAACCCTTCGTTTATGAGTCAACTCGGATAGCGGGTTGGTTTGATCCATAAACTGTGAAAGCTGGTTGGTACCAAAAAAAGAGTTGATAACCGAGGACAATGTTTTGGCGTTAATTAGATCCATGGGTGTAAAAACCTCGTTATCACGCACGTTCATACGCTCACGGATTGTGCGGGCCATGCGGGCTAATCCAACACCAAACTGTGCATACAACTGTTCTCCAACGGTTCTTACACGGCGGTTGCTAAGGTGGTCAATATCATCTACTTCACGCTTGCCGTTAACCATTTCGATCAGATACCTGATAATCGAAATGATGTCTTCTTTTGTCAATACTTTAATCTCGTTTGGAACGGTCAGTGCCAGTTTCTTGTTAATCCTGTAGCGACCGACGTCTCCCAGGTCGTATCGTTTGTCTGAGAAGAACAGTTTCTCAATTATTCCGCGGGCAGTCTCCTCATCCGGAGGTTCAGCATTACGCAATTGCCTGTAAATGTATTCAACCGCCTCTTTTTCAGTATTAGTTGTATCTTTTTGAAGCGTATTAAAGATGATGCTGTAGTCAATGTTATCATGCTCATCCTTGTGTAAAAGAATTGTATCCACACCTGAATCGATGATCTGATCGATATGATCATTTTCAAGCACGGTTTCTCGGTCAATAATGACCTCAGCACGCTCGATTGAGACCACTTCACCTGTATCTTCATCCACAAAATCCTCAATCCAGGCTCTCACAACACGGGCGGCAAGTTTTCTGCCGATAAGCTTTTTGAGGTTGGCTTTTGTGGCCTTTACCTCCTGTGCAAGGTCAAAAATCTCGAGAATGTCTTTATCACTCTCAAAACCTATGGCACGTAAAAGTGTAGTTACTGGTAATTTTTTCTTCCGGTCGATGTATGCATACATCACATTGTTGATGTCGGTTGTAAACTCCATCCATGATCCCTTGAATGGAATGATACGAGCCGAGAAAAGTTGTTGTCCGTTAGCATGGAAACTTGTTCCGAAAAAAGCACCGGGAGAGCGGTGTAACTGAGATACAATAACGCGCTCGGCGCCGTTGATCACAAAGGTGCCTTTAGGTGTCATGTAAGGGATTTGTCCAAGATAAACGTCCTGGATAATGGTTTCGAAGTCCTCGTGTTCGGGATCGGTGCAGTAAAGTTTAAGCTTAGCTTTAAGCGGAACGCTGTAGGAGAGGCCTCTTTCTATACATTCGTCAATGGAATACCGGGGTGGATCTATGAAATAATCCAGGAATTCCAGTACAAAGTTGTTTCGGGCATCAGTGATGGGGAAGTTTTCACTAAAAACTTTGTAAAGCCCTTCGTTAACGCGGTTTTCAGGGTTTGTTTCCAACTGGAAAAAATCCTGAAAGGATTTGAGTTGGATGTCCAGAAAGTCCGGATAACTCGATTTAATTTTAGTTCTTGAAAAACTAATTCTTTCAGTATTTTCCTGAGCCAATGTGGTAATGTTTTGGTTATGAAACTATTATGAAAAACAAAGAACAAAAGTTCACTATACAAAGAAATATAGACGCTACACAGGAAGCCTGGCAGCCGTCTATATTTCTTCAGATGTAAAAATTGTCAAACCTATTTAATCTCAACTTCTGCACCTGCTTCCTCAAGTTGACTCTTGAGCGCTTCGGCTTCGTCTTTTGTTACACCTGTTTTTAATGCTTTAGGTGCAGCGTCACACAGTTCTTTGGCTTCTTTCAGGCCAAGGCTGGTGAGCTCTTTAACAAGTTTAACAACAGCCAGTTTTGATTGACCGGCATGTTTAATGATTACATCAAATGTGGATTTTTCTTCTACCTCTGCATCAGCAGCGGCAGCTACAGGACCTGCAACAACCGTTGCAGCGGCTGCGGGCTCAATCCCATACTCTACTTTCAAAATTTGCGCAAGCTCATTAACCTCTTTTACGGTTAAGCTAACTAGTTGTTCTGCAAAAGCTTTTAAATCTGCCATTTTATTATTTGTTTTAAAATTATTCTGATAAAATTAATTCGATAGTTCTATGATTCCTTTTCTGATAGAGTCTTGAGAATACCCGAAAGCTTGTGACCTCCTGATTGCAATGCTGAAATAACATTCTTGGCAGGTGATTGCAGCAAGGCAATGACTTCTCCGATGACTTCATTCTTCGATTTGATGTTTTCCAGAGCATCGAGCTTGTCTTCACCCACAAAAATTGATTCTTCCACGTAAGCTCCTTTCAGAATCGGCTTATCTGTTTTGAACTTCTTACGAAATTCTTTGATCAATTTTGCAGGTAAATTGGCTGTACTGGTGAACATAATTGATGTTGGACCGACAAGAGCCGGATAGAGCTCCGAAAAGTCCTTTTCTGATCCTTCCATTGCTTTATGCAGCAATGTGTTCTTCACTACTTTGAGTTTTATATCATTCTTGAAACATGTCCGTCTCAATTCGTTTGTCGTTTCTACAGTCAGGCTGGCCGTATTGGTCAGGTAGAAATTCGACGCTTCGTTGAGCTGTTTGGACAACGATTCAATGATCTGGGTTTTTTCCGCTTTAGTCATATTTTCTTATCTCCTCTTTTTACGGAAGTTAATTAACTTACTGATTTCGGATCAACCTGTATTCCAAAGCTCATCGTACTCGACATAAAAATGCTTTTGACGTAAGTACCTTTAGCCGCAGAAGGTTTCAGTTTGATGACGGTTTGAATAAACTCTCTTGCATTATCGAGAATCATGTCCTTTTCAAACGACACTTTAGCGACAGATGCATGAATAATACCGGTTTTATCAACCTTGAAATCAATTTTACCTGCTTTCACTTCTTTGACAGCTTTTTCAACTTCCATTGTAACGGTACCGGTTTTTGGGTTGGGCATCAGGCCACGTGGACCTAATATCCTTCCTAATGGTCCAACCTTGGGCATTACGTTAGGTGTAGTAATAACCACATCAACGTCAGTCCAGCCTCCTTTGATTTTTTCTATATAATCGTCAAGGCCAACGTATTCAGCTCCGGCATTTTTAGCTTCCTGCTCCTTGTCGGGAGTACAAAGCACAAGCACACGGACATTTTTGCCGCTGCCATGAGGGAGTGTAACGCTACCGCGAACCATTTGATTGGCTTTACGCGGATCAACGCCTAAACGAATATCGAGATCAACCGAAGAGTCGAACTTGGTGAAGGTTATCTTTTTTACTACCTGAATTGCGTCTGCCAAAGAGTAAGTAGCATTTTTATCGAATTTCGCTAAAGCTTCTTTTCTGTTTTTGGTCAATTTTCCCATTGCGAATCCTTAATTTTCTGGTTTGAAATGCTATTGATTTATTTAGTTTTCAGCAAACGGAGGTGTTCCTTTTACCGTAATTCCCATACTTCTGGCAGTTCCAGCAACCATTTTCATAGCCGACTCAATTGTAAAGCAATTTAAGTCGTTCATCTTGTTTTGGGCAATGTCCTTCACCTGGTCCCACGTAACTGCGGCGACCTTTTTCCTGTTGGGTTCAGCCGAACCTGACTTTTGCTTTGTCGCTTCGAGAAGCTGCACAGCAACAGGTGGTGATTTGATGATGAAATCAAAGGATTTGTCTCTGTAAACTGTAATGATCACTGGAATGAGCTTTCCAGCTGAATCCTGCGTACGACCATTGAATTGTTTACAAAACTCCATAATGTTCACCCCCTTGGCGCCCAATGCGGGCCCAACTGGAGGAGATGGATTGGCAGCAGCTCCCTTGATCTGCAATTTGATTATTCCGCTTACTTCTTTTGCCATTTGCTTTATTACTTAATAGTAGATTTATTGATTGCCAGCATGAATACAATTAAGTGCGGTACTTACTCCTTTTCAACCTGCATGAAACCAAGTTCTAATGGTGTTTTACGTCCGAAGATTTTTACCATTACTTTCAACTTCTTTTTATCTTCGTTAATCTCTTCGATTACACCGCTAAAACTGTTAAAAGGGCCATCAATTACTGTAACGGTTTCTCCAACAATAAAAGGAACATTCACCTCTTCGCCCTGCTCAGCCAACTCATCAACTTTCCCAAGAATTCGCTTCACTTCCGATTCACGCATGGAATCGGGTTCACCGCGAGTCCCAAGAAAGCCAATTACGTTGGGGATATTCTTTATGATGTGAGGAATTTCACCAACGAGTGAAGCCTCAATCAATACGTATCCCGGGAAATAATTCCTTTCTTTACTGACTTTTTTACCTTTACGTACCTGATAAACCTTTTCGGTAGGAATAAGAACCTGACTCACGTAGTCCTGCAATTCAAGGCGTTTTATCTCACTCTCGATATACTCCTTAACCTTCTTCTCTTTGCCACTGATTGACCTGACTACGTACCACTTTTTTTCGTTACTCATACCGACTGGTTTTTTGCTTGGTTTACAAAAGAATTCAATACCAGACACAACTCCAATCAGAACCAGGTATAAATACCATCCAGAAGTTTGCTGAAAGAAAAATCCATCAGGAAAACCGCAAAAGCGATAATCAGGGAAGCAATGGATACTACTACAGCACTACTTTGGAGTTCGCTCCATGTTGGCCAGGAAACTTTTTGTAACAGCTCATCGTAACTTTCCTTGGCGTAATTAACTATACTAAATTTTGCCATTGGTAATTGTCTATGTTTTGCACGGGAGGTAGGAATCGAACCCACAGCCTACGGTTTTGGAGACCGTCGCTCTACCAATTGAGCTACACCCGTATCAACCATTATCAATAAAGGAGTCCCCGAAGCATTATCAGGGACGCCTCTGATTGTATAACCAAACACCTATTTAAATTCCTAATCAAGGATTTCGGTAACCTGACCAGCACCTACAGTACGTCCACCTTCGCGGATAGCAAAACGCAGGTTCTTGGCCATTGCAATTTCAACAATCAATTGTACTTCAATTGTGAGGTTATCACCAGGCATTACCATTTCTACTCCCTGGGGAAGAATGATTTCACCTGTTACGTCGGTAGTTCTGAAATAGAACTGGGGACGGTATTTATTGTGGAACGGAGTGTGACGTCCGCCTTCTTCTTTTTTCAAGATGTACACCTCAGCTTTGAATTTCTTGTGAGGCTTAATTGAACCTGGAGCTGCGATAACCATACCACGCGTGATCTCTTTTTTATCGATACCACGTAAAAGGATACCTGCATTGTCACCTGCTTGTCCGCGGTCAAGTATTTTGCGGAACATTTCAACTCCAGTAACTACTGATTTGAGTTTTTCAGCACCCATACCAATGATTTCGACTGGGTCTCCAGTGTTAATGATACCGGTCTCAATACGACCAGTAGCAACTGTTCCACGGCCGGTGATTGAGAATACGTCCTCAACCGGCATTAGGAATGGTTTATCCTGATCACGGTCCGGAAGCGGAATCCATTCATCACAAGCGTCCATCAGTTCAAATACTTTTTCAACCCATTTTGGTTCCTTGTTCAAGGCGCCAAGAGCTGAACCTCTAATAACAGGAGAATTATCACCGTCAAACTTGTAGAATGTGAGTAACTCACGGATTTCCATTTCAACCAGGTCGAGCAATTCTTCATCGTCAACAAGGTCAACTTTATTCATAAAAACAACCAGTCTTGGTACGCCAACCTGACGAGCCAAAAGGATGTGCTCACGGGTTTGGGGCATCGGGCCATCGGTCGCAGCAACAACGATGATGGCTCCGTCCATCTGGGCAGCACCAGTAACCATGTTTTTCACGTAGTCAGCGTGACCAGGACAGTCAACGTGGGCATAGTGCCTTTTTTCTGTCTGGTATTCTATGTGCGCTGTATTAATAGTAATACCTCTTTCTTTTTCTTCAGGTGCATTATCGATTGAATCGAATGATGCGAATGTTGCAAGACCTTTGTCCTGAAGGTTCAGGGTAATTGCTGCTGTCAAAGTAGTCTTGCCGTGGTCAACGTGACCAATGGTTCCAATGTTCACGTGTGGTTTGGAACGATCAAATTTTTCTTTTGCCATTGTAAAAAGTTATTAATTAGGTGTTTAAAATTAAGGTTATTAAAATTCGAGCCAATGACGAGAATTGAACTCGTGACCCCTTCCTTACCAAGGAAGTGCTCTACCCCTGAGCTACATTGGCTTGCAACGGAGCGGAAGACGGGGCTCGAACCCGCTACCTACAGCTTGGAAGGCTGTCGCTCTACCAGATGAGCTACTTCCGCAGTTCGTTTCAAATACAAAAAAAGGATTTCATCACCTCTGAAATCCTCTTTCCGGGATTTACACCAAGTCGAATGAACTCTTGGTGGGGAGAGGAGGATTCGAACCTCCGAAGGCTTCGCCAACAGATTTACAGTCTGCCCCATTTGACCGCTCTGGTATCTCCCCAGTTTTTTACATTTGTATAGACTCCTGCAATAACAGGAGCCGATGGACGGACTCGAACCGCCGACCGGCTGATTACAAATCAGCTGCTCTACCAACTGAGCTACATCGGCTAATTATCAATAAGTTAAAGACCTAAAAAAATGCAGCCCTTTTTTTGAAAAAGGACTGCAAAAGTATAACTGTTTCTTGAACTGACAAAACTTTTTTAAAATAATTTGAAAAAAAGTTAATTTCGCCGCTGTTTTTCCTTGTAACGTACGATTTGCTTACGCAGCGCTTCTGCAGCGCTATCAACGGATTCCTCAAAAGATTTGCTCTGCTTTTTGGCAATCAGATCACTGCCTCTTACATTGAGCATAATTTCTGCAATCTTATTCTCAGCACTGTCATTATTATCTAATTTAAGAGAAACATCGGCGCTTAATACACCATCGTAAAACTGCGACAGCTTTTCTATTTTATCTTTTATAAAATCTTCCAACTTCCTGTCTGCTTTAAAATGAATTGACCTAATCTCTATTTGCATAGTCTTACCTCCTGATTATTTTGCTCGCGGATGAGCTTGTTTATAAATAGATTTCAAATTTTCGCTGGTGTTGTGTGTGTAAACCTGGGTAGCCTGCAAATTGGCATGACCCAAAATTTCTTTAATCACATTGATGTCGGCACCATTGTTTAGCAAACTGGTTGCAAAACTGTGCCTCAAAATATGGGGATTTTTCTTTGAATTTGTTGATACATAATTAAGGTGTTTGGTGACGGTTCGGTAAATAAGTCCCGGGTAGGTTTGTTTACCTTTTGATGTAATAAAAAGATATGGGGATTGCTCATTTATTTCATTCAAAGCACACTGTCGTTCCAGAAGATAATCCACGATCAGAGGTTTAGTATGCTGTGCAAGCGGTACTATCCGATGTTTGTTCCCTTTACCAATGACTTTGATGATCGTCTTCGTCATGTCAATTTCGCTAACCTTGAGATTAAGCAGTTCCGAACGCCGGATTCCAGTTGTGTATAACAATTCGATAATTAATTTATTTCTTAAGCCTTCAAAGTCATTTCCAAAATCATGTCTTACCAATAAGTCCTCCATTTCGCTATTTCGGATAAATGAAGGAAGCTGAACGTTAATTTTCGGTGAAATGACTTTTTGCACCGGGTTACTTGTGATCACCTTATTTCTGATAAGATGTTTGTAATATGAACTGAGTGAAGCAAGTTTCCTTCTAATACTCCTGGTTGATACTTTGGTTTCTATCAGAGCCACGATCCATGAGCGAATTTGGTGATGACTGGCATGTTCAGGTTTTAGGTGGTCGAAATGGCTATTTAAAAAGTCAGAAAATTGTTCAAGATCATTACAGTAAGCTGATACTGTGTGATTTGAATATCTTCGTTCGAACTGCAAATAAGTAAGGAAACTCTCAGTTACATGCATAAAAATAGAAAAACTTAAGTTTTCAAAGATAATTGTATTTATCCAGAAAACAAAAGTTTTCCTGAAAAAAAATTTTGAACAACTTTTAGGACGACTCTTCCTGATCCCTAAGTTGCTGTATGTAAATAGCTTTCAATCTTGCTTCACGATTTTTAACCGAGGGCTTTGTAAATTTCTGTCTCTCACGCAATTCCCTTACAACGCCTGTTTTTTCAAATTTACGTTTGTATTTTTTTAATGCTCTGTCAATGTTTTCGCCTTCTTTTACTGGTACAATGATCATAAAATTGTAGAATAATTTGATTATTAAATGTTTTTGTTTGGGGCGCAAAAGTAGTTTTATTTTTTTGATCAAAAACAATTTCGATGAAATAATTTATGAATATTCCTCAATTTTAACTTTTTAGAGTTTTTTTTATCTGGAGTATTGTCATTTCAATAAAAAGTGCGTTCTTTGCACCCCGATTTTAGAAATTAATCCGAAAAAATAGAAAAAATGGCACGTACTTGCGATATTACAGGAAAAAAGATGATGGTTGGGCATAAAGTTTCACACTCTAACAAAAAGAGTCTCAGAAGGTTTTACCCTAATCTGCAAACAAAGAAATTTTACCTCCCCGAAGAGGATCGTTGGATAACTCTGAAGGTTTCAACTTCGGTACTGAGGACCATCAATAAAAACGGAATTGATGCCGTTTTGAAAGAATACAGGGCAAAAGGGATTTGCATTGTTTAATTTCACATTTGACAATTTGCCTGAAGATGCTGCTGAAAGAAATACTTCGGCAGCATTTTTTGTTAGTGGGCAATAGATATCAACAATCCGGCAATTGGAAATAAATTTGCTTTAGTTCCGTTCTAAAACTCTTTAATTTTACGGACAAAATGTAATCACGCTCCGATGAAGTTGGCCTTGATGATAGTTATAACTTCAGGTATGCTCACTCTGGTCTCAGTGAATGCTTTTTCGCAGAAAGCTTTTAATGATTCAGATGTTATTCAATTTTCAGGCGTGATTATTAAAGCAGACGATCTCACATCAGTACCATACACAACAGTGCGGATAAAGAACACCCGAAGAGGCACGATCAGCGACTATAATGGTTACTTTTCCATTGTCGCCACGAAAAAAGATACACTCACCTTCTCAGCCATAGGTTTTAAGGAAAATGCCTTCATTATTCCAGATACAATCACACAGAAGAGATATTCATTGATTCATGTTATGAATGCTGACACCATCATGTTAACACCCACAGTGATTTATCCCTGGCCAACAGTTGAGGATTTCCAAAAGGCATTTATTGAACTCAACATCCCTGATGATGATTTGGAAATAGCAAGGAAAAATCTTGCCTTTGCTGAAATGAGAGAGCGTAGTAAAAATCTTAAGATGGATGGTAGCATGAACTACAGAAATTACATTGATCAACAAATAAGTAGAAACTACTACGTAGGGCAAACACAACCCATCTCGATATTCAATCCATTTGCCTGGGCTCAGTTTATTCAGGCATGGAAAGAAGGAAAATTCAAACAAAATAAAGATAATTAGACCTCAACAAATTGAAACTTCAACTTCATACAGAGACTGAAAAAAGCAACTTTTGTCAGCTTGTGCTTTACACCTTATTATTAATGATTTTTCCCTCACCATTTGCATTCAGCCAACATGCAGGAAATGCCTTAATAAAAGGTCAGGTGGTTGATCAAAAGAACAAGCCTTTGGAGTTGGTGAATGTTTCAGTATTAGGTATTCCCGGGGGTACTGTTTCTGATAGGAATGGAAATTTTGAAATTGGAATCCCTGCTGATACTAATGTTTTAGTTGTTTTTTCATTTATCGGTTATGAAAAACAAGAGTTTCGGTTAAACCTGAAAAGTGGTGAGGTTAAACCGATCAATCTAAAAATGACTGAATCTACGGAGATGCTTCCCGATATAGTGATTCAGGATGAAAGAATCAGGACCACGAATCTACAGCGTATTGATCCGAAAGGTGTATCTGCAATACCATCCGTTACCGGCAGCATCGAATCGCTAATCAAAACGTTACCAGGAGTAGCTTCAACCAGTGAATTAAGTTCACAATATTCGGTTAGAGGAGGAAATTTCGATGAGAACCTCGTTTATGTAAATGATATTGAAATTTACCGCCCATTGTTGATAAGGTCCGGGCAACAGGAGGGGCTCAGTTTTCTCAACTCTGATCTAACTTCTTCCATATTGTTTTCTTCCGGTGGTTTTGACGCCAAGTATGGAGATAAAATGTCGTCTGTACTTGATATTCAGTACAGAACGCCCGTTGAATATGCAGGATCACTTTCCTTAAGTTTACTCGGTGCTTCCGGACACTTCGAAGGCATTTCAACGAACAGAAAATTTTCACATATTACTGGTGTTCGATACAAAACGAATCAGTATCTGCTTAATGCACTCGAAACAAAAGGGGATTATCAACCTTCATTTCTTGACATACAAACACTGTTGCGTTACAAGCTGACCAGCAAAACTGAGGTATCTTTTCTTGGCAACATTGCCGACAACAAATACAAATTTATTCCCCAGACCCGCGAAACCAGTTTTGGCACGCTGAGCCAGGTAAAAAGGCTTACGATCTATTTCGACGGCCAGGAGGTTGATCGATATCAAACGCTTATGGGTGCTTTAAAGCTTACCTATAAACCCATGAAGAATCTTCAACTCAAATTCATTGCTTCGGCATTCAACAGCGATGAACAGGAAACTTTCGATATTCAGGGGCAATATTATATAGGTGAAGTTGAAACCGGGCTTGGAAGCAGTAGTTTCGGAGAGGAAGTGGGGACAATTGGTGTCGGTACTTTTCTCGATCATGCCCGAAACTACCTGAATGCTACCGTTTTCGCTGCTGAGCACAAAGGTTCCTACGAGTCTACTATGAATTTTCTTACCTGGGGTGTGAAATATCAACATGAATGGATTGATGACCAGCTTCATGAATGGGACTTGATTGACTCAGCAGGATACACTCTGCCCCGTCCTCCTGACCAGATTAACAGTCAAAACCCACCTGTTCTTCCTTTAAATCTGGATTATTTTACCAAAACCAAGATCAATCTTAGCACTAACCGATACGAAGGTTTTCTTCAAAATTCATGGAACTTTGATAAAGATGAGGATGATTTTACGGTCACAGCCGGTATCAGAGCCAATTATTGGGATTATAATAATCAGTTTTTATTGAGTCCCCGTGCCTCGCTTTCCTATCATCCAAACTGGAAAAATGACCTCCTCTTTCGTTTAGCTGCCGGTTACTATTTTCAGCCTCCTTTCTATCGTGAATTAAGAGACTTCAGTGGAAATCTCGTACCCGAGCAAGCGGCTCAAAAATCAATTCATTTCGTTGCGGGAACCGACTGGAACCTCACCATCTGGAGCCGACCTTTTAAGTTTACTACAGAGGTTTATTATAAGATTCTCGACGACCTGATTCCATACGAAGTGGACAATGTAAGGATCCGCTACTATGCCAACGAACGGGCAAAAGGTTATGCCACAGGCCTTGATATGAAGATTAATGGTGAATTCGTTCCCGGAGTTGAAAGCTGGGCAAGTATGTCGTTCATGAAAACGGAGGAAGACGTTTATGGCGATTATTATTTTGAGTATTACAATGAAGAAGGAGTTCGCGTAGGAACCGGGCCGGAAGAAAATCCAGATGCGGCTTTGAACAAAAAAGTCGAACCTGGCTATATTCCGCGTCCTACCGACCAGCGATTCAGGTTCAGCATGTTTTTCCAGGATTACCTGCCCATGAATCCTACCTACAAGATGCACCTTGCGCTTTATTATGGCAGCAGCCTTCCATTTGGTCCACCAAAATCAGCACGTTACCAGCAAACCCTCAGGATGCCACCTTACCGGCGTGTTGACATCGGTTTTTCGAAACAAATTATAGGCGAAAGGGTAACTTTCCCCAAATCCAACCCCTTCATGAGAGTGAGTTCACTTTGGGTTAGCCTCGAAGTATTCAATCTTCTACAGGTGAACAACACTATTTCCTACATCTGGGTAACCGACGTTTCAGGCGTACAATATGCCGTACCCAACTACCTCACACCACGCCAGTTAAATATCAAACTGGTTGCACAGTTCTAATAAAAATTTCATCCGCAATCTCCTGCAGGCCTCTGATTGTTTAACTTTTGTTAAAAATAGTAAAAAAGCCGCGCCGGTTAAACAATCGCCATCCAAGCATGTTTAATAAGCAATAATCGAACTCTAAACAAAAAAACATGCTTAACTTAAAAGTAAAAGAATTGCAGTTTCCCGAACTGCCTTATCAATATAGTGCACTTGAGCCTTATATTGATGCAATGACAATGGAAATTCATCACTCAAAACATCACAAGGCATATTACGACAAGTTTATGGCAGCAGTAAAAGGGTCAGATAACGAAAACCTTGCTTTCGGTGATCTGATTGCTGGAATTTCCAAATCTCCCATGGGTGTTCGCAACAATGGCGGTGGATTTCTGAATCATGATCTCTTTTGGAAAATAATGACGAAAAATGGCGGTGGACAACCAGAGGGTGACCTCAACAAGGCTATCATCGAAGCATTTGGCTCATTTGATAAATTTAAGGAATTATTCAGCGATGCAGCGGCCAACCGCTTTGGTAGCGGATGGGCATGGCTCGTTGTTGATCAGTCAAAAAACCTGAAAGTGACATCAACTCCTAACCAGGATAGCCCTTTGATGGACATAGCTGAAGTGAAAGGTGTTCCGATCCTTGCACTAGATATTTGGGAACATGCCTACTATCTAAAATATCAGAACCGCAGACCGGAATACATCGCTGCATTCTGGAATGTAGTGAACTGGGAAGAGGTTGGTAAGAACTTCAAACTGGCGCAATAGCAATAAAGAGTAAGTAATTTTTTCATAGCTCACTAATTTGGTTAATAGCAAAAAAGCCGCTCCCCCTTGGGACGGCTTTTTGTTTTGTGCACTATAGAAAGGATTAACTCAAGCTAAAAATAGCAGCTTTGATAATTTCTACGGCTTCCATCAATTGCTCCTCAGTAATCACCAGAGGAGGCGCAAAGCGGATGATATGTTGATGAGTTGGTTTGGCAAGTAAGCCAAGTTCAGCCATTTTTACGCAAACATCCCAGGCCTCCTTACCGTTTTTAGGACGGACGATGATAGCATTCAGCAATCCTTTACCGCGCACCAGTTCGATCATATCCGAATCAATTTTCCTCATCTCTTCACGGAATATTTTTCCGAGCTTCTCAGCGCGTTCGGCCAGTTTTTCATCTTTCACCACCTGTAAAGCTGCCATTGCAACTTTGGCTGCAATCGGGTTGCCACCAAAAGTTGATCCATGTTGCCCGGGTTTTATAACGAGCATTATGGAGTCATCGGCCAGCACAGCAGATACAGGGAATACACCACCTGAAAGGGCTTTTCCCAAAATTAAAATATCCGGGCGGACACCTTCATGGTCACAGGCCAGTAGTTTTCCGGTGCGGGCAATGCCGGTCTGCACTTCATCAGCAATGAACAACACATTTTTTGCTTTACACAGATCATAAGATTTTCGCAGGTAACCATCATCCGGGACATAAACACCAGCCTCACCCTGGATAGGCTCGACCAGGAAACCGGCCACATTCGGATCTTCCAGGGCTTTTGCCAAAGCATCCAAATTATTGTAAGGCACCACTTCAAAGCCGGGAGTGTAAGGGCCAAAGCCTCCGCGAGCATCCGGGTCAGTACTCATTGATATGATAGTGGTAGTTCTGCCATGAAAATTTCCTTCACAAACAATGATTTTAGCCTGGTTTGCGGGAATACCTTTGACATCGTATGCCCATTTGCGGCAAAGTTTTATTGCCGTTTCATCTGCTTCGGCGCCAGAGTTCATTGGCAATACTTTATCATAACCGAAATATTCGGTCACATATTTTTCGTAAGGGCCAAGGCAATCGTTGTAAAAAGCCCTTGAAGTTAAAGTGAGCGTTCTGGCCTGATCTACCATGGCTTCAATGATTCGCGGGTGACAATGCCCCTGGTTTACGGCTGAATAGGCCGACAAAAAATCAAAAAAACGTTTTCCTTCGGCATTCCAGAGGTAAACACCTTCACCTCTTGACAATACTACCGGTAGCGGATGATAGTTATGCGCACCGTATTTGTCTTCCAATTCAATCGCCATCTGCGAAGTGATCTTTTCTGACATAACTTTTTAATGTTTTGAAATTGAATAAATATTGATTTGGTGTATGATAAAATCGCTGCAAAAGTACAACTCTAAACCAAAGGAAAAAATCTAATTGTTAACCAGTTAACATGAATTGCTTTAACCTATTGAATATCAATACTCAAAAAGTAGAATTCCGGTTTCACAGTTTTCTTACAAACTTTTACAAGCAAAACAAATATGAAGAAAATATTTTGCCTGATAAACTTTTCCTATTTTTGCCAAACGGTAAAACAAAAATCATTTCTGACTATGAAAAATACGATCGCTTTAACACGCAACCCTTTGAATGTTAAAACTGTGCTGATAGACCTTTCGGCACTTGCATTTATCTATTTTGTTCCTGCCCTTTCACACTTACTGGCACTACCGGTTTACTTTATTGAACCGATGCGTCTGATGCTGATTATTGCCATCGCCCATACCTCGCAAAAGAACGCATTCATAATCGCAGCCACACTTCCATTGTTTTCATTCCTGATTTCAGCCCATCCACATTTGATTAAGATGTTGCTAATCACTGCTGAACTTATGCTGAACGCCTGGTTGTTCTATTTCATACTAAAAAAATCGGGCAATGCATTGGTGAGCATGATCTCAGCTATTGTGATCAGCAAAGCAGCCTACTACCTTTTAAAATTCGGTCTGATCAGTACACTGCTGATCTCAGGTAGCCTGGTTTCAACTCCCTTGATTATTCAGCTTATTACAACATTGGCCTTTAGCGGGTACCTGTTTTTCATTTTCAGAAACAAAGCCTAAAACAGCCCTTAAACAACTTTTCTTATATTTTAACCCGGAACTGTGAGGAAATTTCCCATCTTCTTTCTTTTACCTTTATTGATGACCATCGCCCTCTCGTGCGACCGAAACCGATTTTACGACCGTTCAGTCAGCATCCCCGGCAATGGCTGGCACAAAGACTCTACAGCACTTTTTAATGTTGATGTAAAAGATACTGTTGGGCTATACAGGGTCTTGATCAATTTACGTAATAACAATGATTATTTGTACAACAACTTTTACCTGTTTCTTAATTCTACTCTGCCAAACGGAGATTTAGCCAGAGATACCATTGAATTAATCCTTGCTGACCGCACCGGAAAATGGCTGGGGAGAGGGTTTGGCAGAATTAAGGACAACCAGGTAGAAGTTCGCTATGGTTTAAGGTTTCCTCAAAAAGGAAATTATACTTTTGAAATTGAACAGGCAATGCGAGATACCATCCTAGCAGGGATTGTTAACGTTGGGATAAGGATTGAGAAAAGAGATTAGATTCAATCCCGGACAGGAGCCTTTGGTAATATCTACGATAATTGGAGCAATATTGATCAATCAATCTCAAAAGTTTGTGCAGGCCTTTGAAGCAGAGATTTGTGATTTTTCGGAATGAGCCAGAATCATAGACCATAATGGTAATTGGGAAAATAAATTTAACAGTCATGAAATGAACAGTGCTGTTCAAAGGTTTGAGGTAATCGCATTGAGCATGAAATGGTTTACGGAGTTGATCACCTCTACAATTTTTAATACAACAGCATTGAGATGAATACTTTTCGATATGAGTTGTTGAATTTTCATTCGCATCTCATAAAAACGATGATTCTTTCGACGAGTTTGTTCTTGGGGTCTATATTAAATCAGAGGCATCATCGTTTGGTAATTAATTTAATTTTACCGCCATTTGAAAAAAGAAAATGGAAAAAGATCAAAAAGATAATCCGGTAAATTCGGACAAGAAAAGCCATTACGAATCGTCCGGCTATGGGAAATCACATGAAATGGAACATTCATTTGAAAGACACCCGAATCGGGCAGAACTGAGAAATAAATACGGATTGTTTTCTAACACTCCTAAATCCAGATCAGAATTACTGCAGGATGAGGGTAACACAAATCAACAGTTCAGGAAATATCTGCGGCTTTTTTGGGGTATTGTATTGGCTGGCCTATTTGGGATATTTTTTCTGTTCCTTGGTATTTCAATGGGTTGGTTTGGTTTTATGCCCAGCTTTGAGGAACTTGAGGATCCACAAACTTTTCTTGCATCAGAAATCTACTCCCATGATGGTGAAATGTTTGGCACCTATTACATCGAAAACCGGAGCAAAAGTTATTATGGAGAGATATCTCCATACCTGGTGAATGCGCTGATTGCCACCGAGGATGTAAGATTTTACAAACATTCAGGTATCGATGCAAAAGCCCTGCTTCGTGTCTTTTATGGAGGGGTTACAGGTCAGGATAAAGGAGGGGGGAGTACACTCACCCAGCAACTGGCTAAAAACCTGTTCCCCCGCGAATACAATCAGTCGTTCCTACAGCTTACTTTTCGGAAGTTCAAGGAATGGGTGATAGCCATAAAACTTGAATCCCGATACAGCAAGGATGAGATTATTACAATGTACCTTGACAAATTTGATTTCCTAAACCTTGCTGTGGGAATAAAAACTGCTTCCCGTGTTTACTTTGACACCACCCCTGCTGATCTTGATATTGTTCAATCAGCACTTCTGGTTGGAATGGTCAAAAATCCATCCCTTTACAACCCTGTGCGTCGTCCCGAATTGGCCTTACAACGCCGTAATGTTGTATTATCCCAGATGGTTAAATATGGCTATCTTGATCAAAAAATGGCAGATAGCCTGAAACTTGAACCTTTGGGACTAAACTTCCAGCGTGTGGATCATAATGTCGGCATAGGCACGTATTTTAAGGAGTATCTGCGCGGGCAAATGATGGAATGGTGCCGGAATAATTTCAAAGCTGATGGCACACCCTACGATCTTTATCGTGATGGCCTTAAAATTTTTACGACGATTGATGCACGAATGCAACTACATGCTGAAGAGGCAGTTGCTGAGCACCTTGGACTTGATCTGCAACCGGCATTCTTTAGCCACTGGAAAGGTCATAAATATGCACCATTTGTTTTTGAGCCTGATGAAATGAAAGACCAGACTGAAAAGATCATGGATCAGGCGATGAAACGCAGTGACCGATACAGGTCACTCATACGTGAAGGCGTATCGCAGGATTCGATCAGGATTAATTTCAATACCCCTGCCGAAATGACTGTTTTCTCATGGAAAGGTGAGATTGACACGGTAATGACACCACTGGATTCGATAAAGTATTTCAAATTTTTTCTCCGTGCCGGATTGATGGCGGTTGATCCTCCTACGGGTGAGGTTCGCGCCTACGTTGGTGGACCTGACTATCGTTATTTCAAATTTGACCAGGTGACGCAAGCCCGCCGTCAGGTTGGCTCCACCTTCAAACCATTTCTTTATACGCTTGCCATGCAGGAAGGTGCTGCAACAGGAGAATTTTCTCCCTGTACACAAGTGCCCAATATACCGGTAAGTATTGAACTACCTGATGGAAACTACTGGACCCCCCGCAATTCATCACGCGATATGGAGGGCGAAATGGTTACGCTAAAATGGGCGCTTGCACATTCGGTTAACTGGGTTTCGGCTTACCTCATCAAGCGCTTTTCACCTATGGCGGTGATTCAAATGGCACGGAGAATGGGCGTAACCTCAGAAATTGACCCGGTACCGGCCATCGCTCTTGGCACACCCGACATTTCGGTGTATGAGATGGTGGGCGCCATGAATACCTATGCCAATCAGGGTATTTATATGAAACCCTATTTTGTAACACGGATAGAAGATAAATACGGCAATACGATAGCCTCATTTGTACCGGAGTCCAATGAAGCAATGAACGAAGAAACAGCGTACCTGATGCTAAGCTTGATGCAAGGGGTGGTGGAAACAGGAACAGGCATCCGTCTGAAATATAAATATGGTTTCCGAAACGAAATTGCCGGTAAGACCGGAACCACACAAAATCAATCCGATGGTTGGTTTATGGGTATTGTCCCACAGCTCACCACAGGGGTATGGGTAGGATGCGAAGACCGTGCAGCACACTTCAGATCCATATCACTCGGTCAGGGGGCAAACATGGCACTTCCGATCTGGGCACTTTTCATGCAAAAGGTATATGATGACCCCGAACTGAGTATTACCAAAGATCCTTTTCCATTGCCATCAAAACCGCTTACCGTGCAAATTGATTGTGAGAAATTTGATCACCCCGCTCAAGACGAGGAATACATTAATTCTGACGACTTCTAATGATCTAATAAGCGTCGAAGTCTATGCTCATAAATTTAAAATGACTGGCATCAGGTATCCTGTTTTTGCCGGTCAAATCTTTGAAAATCAAATTTAATGGCGAGGGTTTAAGGTGATCAGGGAAATTAAAAAACAACTTCCCCTGCCAGTTCAGTTGATCATCAAGTCCCATCCAGATGTTAGCCGGGTTAATTCCCCGGCGGGAAGGTAGTGATAGCATTTCAGGGAACGACGATAATGGGAAAATACCGATTACTGCCCTGATTCCATATTTTCCGGTTGGAGCAAATACTATAAAATGGGTATTTGTCTTTTTAATTTCATATTTCAACTTCGGATTGGCCAACCGCCATTTCAGCGAATCCTTATCCCAGTGCCGGGAATAGTCAGCAGCCAAAGTTTTTCCAATATTGGGGGCGCCAATTCCAAATTTTACATCGAGTGGGCAGATCAGGCTGAACCCGAGATTTTTGAGGAAACCAGGCGTGCTGTTGGCATTGGCAACACCGATTACAAATTCATATCCGAGTTCCAATCCGCGCTCATAGGTTTTATCAGCCAGGATCGTAAAAAGCTTTTTGCCCCTGTGATTGGCATGTGTGGCTGTATTTAGGGAAAGGAGACCCCTGGTTTTTTTTCCTTCGAAATCAGCAACCAATGGTTGGGTTACATAATGGGCGGCCAACACCTCTCCCATCCAGGCATTGAATCCGACTGCCTTACCTGTTGGGTTCTGGTTGTATTCCCAATCAATAAAGGACGGGGAAAGCCCGGCTGTAGGGCCAAACACAGAAGTCAGCAAATCTGAGGTTTCGCGGATTCCTTTTTCGGAAAGATCTATGGTCTCAAAGCGGTATTCACTCATTTTGTCAGATTTTAGTCATAAAAAGCTCTACTTTATTGCACGGCATCCAAAAACATTCCTGAAAAATCTACAACGCAGCCATTTTGATGGTGCCATTCAGGCTGGCAAAAGTAATTGAAATCAAAAAACACGAAACGCAACATTTTTCATGGTTTTACCGTCCTAACTGGCAAGATAAAACTTCAGGATAAACTTATCTTTGCCGAAAAATCACAATTCATGAACTTCAGAAAGTTTGGCATTTCAGGTTTTGCAATCGTTCTGGTTGCCATCATCGTGTTATCAATAGATAATAATCTGGGTCGCTGGAAAGCCGAGCAGGGGATAATCGTGCATGATGTCTATCCTTTTTATGCTTATTTACCTGCAACTTTTATTTACCATGACCTTGGGCTGGATTTTGTTGATGGAGGCACGCACAACGGTCAGTTTATTTTATGGCCGAAAATCACTCCCGAAGGCAAAAAGGTCATTACGGCATCAATGGGAATGTCAGTACTCTATTTCCCGTTCTTTTTGCCGGCCCATGTTTATGCAGTATGCAGCAGCTATCCCCCTGACGGTTACAGCGCTCCTTATAAGGTTGCCCTGATGCTTTCATCCGCCTTTTTCCTGATTTTAGGATTGATTTACCTGCGGAAACTTCTTCGAAAATACTTTTCCGACCTTGTAACCGCCATTGTCCTTTTTATCATACCGATAGCTACCAACATACTGTGGTACACCGTGGTAGAGTCGGCTATGTCGCATGTGTACAATTTTGCCCTGATTTCAATATTTCTCTATCACACCGATCGCTGGCACGAAGAGATTACACTGAAGCGCAGCATTATCATCGGGTTGCTGGCCGGGTTAATCGCTCTGATCAGACCGACCAACATCCTGGTGCTGATCCTGTTTTTCTTTTGGGATGTCAAATCCTGGAACGAGGCCGGAAAGCGGGTTATCTTTTTTCTGCATAAGTGGCGTCACGTGTTGCTGATGATCATTGCTTTTGTATTGGTTTGGATTCCCCAGTTTCTATACTGGAAAATGCAAACCGGGCAATATCTTTACTATTCTTATCCCGACGACCAGGGATTCTTTTTTGGAAATCCCCAAATCTGGAATAGCCTGTTTTCGTGGCGGAAAGGGTGGTTACTTTACACACCGGTGATGATTTTTGCGGTTGCCGGAATAGCGGCTATGCGCAAAAACCATCCAAAGCTTTTCTTACCTGTACTAATTTATACACTGGTTACCATTTATGTAATTTCGTCCTGGTGGGACTGGTGGTACGGCGGAGGTTTCGGGCTGAGAGCCTACATTGACATGTACGGTGTGTTTGCACTCCCTATGGCTGCTTCATTAACCTGGATTATCAACAGAAAAATGGTGATCAAATATGCGCTGATCTTAATTTTTCTGCTGCTGACCGCCAGAAGCCTTTTTCATCATGTTCAATATCATTACGGAGCCATCCATTGGTTTAGCATGACACGGGAGGCCTATTTGGATTCATTTTTCAGGATCAGGCCTTCAGACCGGTTTCCGGAATTAATCAAAAACCCGGATTATACCCTGGCGCGAAAAGGGATTTATAAATATGAAGGCGAAGAGTAAATATTTCTTTGTTTAATTTTCAACCTGAAAGAAAGCAAATGTTTAAAAATAAGAAAACAGCCGTAGTAATTCCAACCTACAAAGCCGCTGCACACCTGGAAGATGTAATCCGGGGGCTTCCGGAGATGATTGATCACATCATTGTAGTGGATGATAAATGTCCGCAAAACACGGGAAAGATTGCCGTCGAGATGCAAAAAACTGACCCCCGGCTTGTCATACTTTTTCATGAAGCGAACCAGGGTGTGGGTGGAGCAGTCGTCACGGGTTACAAAAAAGCGTTGGAACTGGGATGCGAAATCGTGGTAAAGATGGACAGCGACGACCAGATGGACCCGGTCTATCTGCCCGGCCTGATCAGCCCGATAGTAGAAGGCCAGGCCGGGTACACCAAAGGTAATCGCTTCGTGGATTTCAAAGCCCTGCGTGCAATGCCGGGTTTCAGGCTGTTTGGTAACAGTGTCCTCTCTTTCCTCGTGAAAGCATGTTCGGGTTACTGGAACCTGATGGATCCAACCAATGGATACACTGCAATCAGCAGCAGTTCGCTACAAAAAATCAACCTTGATAAACTTGCTAAACGGTTCTTCTTCGAAACCGATATGCTGATCCGGTTAAATATTCAAAATACAGTGATAAAAGATGTGCCAATTCCCGCCAGGTACGGCAGCGAACAGAGCACCCTGAGTATCCGCAATACGATGGTCAGATTTCCTTTTCTCCTCATAAAAGGCCTGACCAAACGCTTCATCCTGAAATACCTGATTTACGACTTCAATATGGCTTCCGTTTACATTCTTACCGGGATGCCCATGCTGCTTTGGGGGATTTTTTATGGTCTTTTCAAATGGATTGAAAATACGATCAATCATGTAGCCACTCCAACCGGAACTATCATGCTGTCGGTTTTACCGCTGATCCTTGGAACCCAGTTTGTTATTGCTGCTATTAACATAGATATCAATTCTACACCAAAAAACTGATTATGATCAAAGTAGTCGTCCTCTCTGTTCTCACTACGTTGCTGATCACCTCGGGACAGGTGCTCTGGAAAGTTGGAATACAAAAAGCCGGCGGGTTTTATTTGCCGGAGCAAAGCATTTTTGAAAATGTGTTCCGCATCCTGCTCAACGGTTGGGTATTTTCGGGCTTTGTAGTTTATGCATTGGCCACCGGATTTTTTATGTGGCTCATCTCCAAGTTCGATATCAGCCTGATTATCCCGATCACAAGCGTTGCCTTTATTTATTCATTACTGGCAGGCTATTTTATTTTTCACGAGCAAATCAGCCTGGTCAGGGTGTTTGGAGTGCTGCTGATCATTGCCGGAGTATTTTTTGTGGTAAAAAATTAATCAGGAAAAATGGAACCCAGCACGCCGAATAATTTTGTCACTTTTGATATCGAGGAATGGTACTCAGCCAACTTCACCAGCCTGGATTTAAACCTGATTGATGACAACACTAACCATCTGGAAAAAAATGTTGACCGGCTGTTGGATATTTGCACTGCACATTCGATCAAAGCCACCCATTTTATTGTTGGCGACATTGCAGTGAACAAGCCGCACGTTATAAAGAAAATACACAGCGCCGGGCATGAAGTAGCTTCGCACAGCCATCGCCACGAAATGATTTACATGATGACTCCTGAACTATTCCGGGAAGACCTGCGGATTTCGTGCGACCGTCTCGAGCAGATCACCGGAGAAAAGGTGTATGGCTTTAGGGCGCCCTCGTGGTCGGTGAAAGAGGAGACTTTGCCATGGTTTTACGAAATTCTTCACGGGCAGGGAATCATCTATTCATCATCGGTATTCCCGGGAAAAACATTTTTATACGGCATTCCCGGTTTTCCGGAAACCATTCACCAGCCTGTGATTGACGGAGTTAAACAGCAGGTCTGGGAAATCCCGCAAACGCTGTTTTCATTTTTAAGTAAAAAATTCGGATTCAGCGGCGGGTTCTATATGCGGGCGCTGCCGGGATGGTTTATCACGCGAATGATTAAAGCCAAAAACAATGAGGGTAAAAGTGTCTTTCTTTACCTCCATCCCCGCGAAATTGATCCCCAATCGCCCAGGTTGAAACTCCCGTTGTTGGAACGCTTCATTCATTATTACGGGGTAAATGGCTGCGAGGAAAAATTCCAAAAACTCATAGGAAAATTTAATGGCTCTTTTATTAGAATGGATGATTTTATAAAATCTTTAAACCCGGCATGAAGATCATGAAACATCAATGGCTGAAAGGATATTACCACGAGCTGATATTACTTATTGTGATCATCGCTTTGATTGTCATAAAATTGCCCCATCTCTATCTTCCCTATTATGGCGATGAAGGATTTGCATTCGGACCGGCTGTTCACCTGATGTACCAGAATGGTCCAACCATACTTCCCGGTGGACTCGAACCCGACTATTCCTATGGCCACCCGCTGTTGTTTCATTTTCTTGTTGCCTCCTGGATGAAAATTTTTGGTGAAAGCATTCTCGTGGCGAAGTCCTTTGCCCTCCTTGTATCAATACTGCTGCTTATCGCCATTTTTTTTACAGGAAAAACATTCTTTAATAAAGACGCCGGATTGCTGGCTGCCATCCTGTTGTTTTTTCAACCCATTTTTCTTGCACAGTCATCATTTGTACTGCTTGAAGCTTTTTTGGCATTGCTCGGCTTGCTCACGATTCTATTCTTTTTCCAAAAAAAATGGTTGCTCTATGCCCTGACAGCATCGGCACTGGTGATGACCAAAGAATCAGGACTTTTTCTTGTATTTGCTCTTTGTATCTGGCAATTGATGGATGTTTTTCTGGAAAAAGAAAATCACTATTCTGCCCGTAAAATGATTTATTCCTACCTGATTATCCTGGTTCCGGCGATGGTGTTTGGCCTTTTTCTCATTCAGCAAAAGCTCACCTGGGGCTGGTTCTTATTTCCGGGCCGCATGAATGACATGCAAATGACCTATGACATCATTTCCCGCAACCTCGGACACATCCGGAAAATCATCTTTTTTATCCATGGCCGCAACTGGCTGGTGATTGGATTGCTGGTTTCACTGGTGGGTTATTATTTTATCCCGGGAAAGCGTTTTACCGGGCATCAATGGAAATTGATCTGGTTCATAACACTTTTTATTGGGATTTTCTGGTTCATGAGTTCTCTCAATTTTATTTCGAACCGCTACTTCCTGATTGTGATCACCATACTGGTTTTATTAATCGCTTCCATCACCGTTCAGGCTTTTCAAGTTAAAAAATGGCTGCTTTACCCGGTGATGATAGCGCTGGTTGTTTCTCAATCCATTTTTGCATTTCGGCATTACTCAACCGGAGACGACAATCTGGGATTTACCGACGTGGCCAAAGTCCACCGGGAGGCCATCCATTTTATGGAAGAGCATAACATGCAAGATGCCTCTGTGTATGCACATTTTCTGATGCTTATCAACCTGCAACATCCATTGGCAGGCTACCTGAGCGATGGCATAGTGTTTACCAGAATTAAAGGTTTATACACCGACAGCGTGGATTATGCGGTTATTTCGAATGTCGAGCTGAGCCGGGAACTTGATAGCATTCGCGGACTTCCTCACCTTGAGTTAATGAAGCGGGTTGAAATAGGACTAGCCTGGACAGAAATTTACAGAAACACATTAAAAATCAACAGCCAGGAATAAGCGAATAAATTTGTACCCTCAAACTAAAGGCAAACAACAGCATGGAAACCAAAGAAAAAAATATCGCTTTTCTCAAATCAGCACTTACCACCGAAAGCACAATGATGCCTTCAGAAGGTTTCATTGCCTGGATGAAAGCAAAAAACGAGCAGGTGCATGTGAAGATCAATCAAATTCCATTTTCGGAGATGAGGCTCTGGCACTTTGATGGAAACACCGGCAACCTGGTTCATCAGAGCGGGAAGTTTTTTTCGATCGAGGGAATCAGGGTGAAAACAAACTGGGGAAAGGTTTCCGAGTGGGAACAACCGATCATCAATCAGCCGGAAGTTGGATTTCTGGGAATCATCACAAAAAAGTTCGATGGGATCCTGTATTTTTTGATGCAGGCGAAGATTGAACCGGGCAATCTGAATGTTGTGCAACTCTCCCCCACCCTGCAGGCCACGCGCAGCAACTATTCGCAGGTGCATAAAGGAAAGCGGCCGCTCTATCTCGAATATTTTAACGGCGAAAAACCGGTAAAAATCCTCCTCGACCAGCTTCAGTCAGAGCAAGGCGCCCGCTTTTTGAGAAAGCGCAACCGCAACATCATTGTCGAAATTGCAGAAAACGAAAAAATTGAAGTTTTTGAAAATTTCTGCTGGCTCACTTTAGGGCAGATCAAGTCGTTTTTACAGTACGACAACCTGGTGAATATGGACACCCGGACGGTGATTTCAGGAATCCCATTTGGAGAGTACCCTCCCGATGTGCTCGATTTTTATGAAACCCTGAAATTTACCAGCGAGCAAAAGACCCGAGAAAACGGGCTGCTGATCTCGATGCTCGACGACAAAAGACATCTCCACGATGTGGATGAGATCATTTCGTGGATGACCCGCCAAAAAGCATTTTATGATCTCGAAGTGGAAAGAATCCCGCTGAAATCGGTAAAAGATTGGGTAATCTCCGGAGATGAGATTTACCATCAAAACCGGAAGTACTTTTCAGTGATTGGCGTACATGTTGAAATTGGCAACCGCGAAGTCCAGGCCTGGGATCAGCCGCTGATCAAAGCAGCGCAGGAAGGGATCATTGCATTTATTGTAAAAAAAATCAACGGCATTTACCATTTCCTGGTGCAGGCCAAGCTCGAAGCGGGCAATTTCGACATCATCGAACTGGCGCCCACCGTGCAATGTTTAACCGGGAATTACCGCAAAGGTCAGAACGAATACGACGTCATGTTCCTCGATGAGGCGCTCAATGCCAAACCGGAGCAAATCTGGTTTTCAAGTTATCAAAGTGAGGAGGGCGGACGATTTTTCAAAGAACAGAACAAAAATATGATCATCGAAGCCGGTGATAATTTCCCGGTAGAAGTACCTGAAAATTACATCTGGATGACGCTCAACCAGTTGAAGGTATTCATTAAATACAACAATTACTTGAACATAGCAGCAAGGAGTTTGATCGCAGCGGTGAAATTTATCTAAACGACTAGGAGTTGCCGAATTAAATAATTAAGCATGAAGAAATTGAACATAGCAATCATGGGATGCGCGGGAATTGCGCAGCGCTCAATGATCCCGGCTATCAAAGCAGTTCCGGAGTGGAATTTGGTTGCGGTGGCCAGCCGTTCAAAGGCGAAGGCTGAGAGATTTGCCGGTCAGTTTGACTGTGAAGCGGTGGTTGGTTATGAAAATCTCCTTAACCGCAGCGACATTGACGCCATTTACATGCCGCTGCCCACCGGCCTGCATCATGAGTGGATCACAAAATGCCTGAAGGCGGAAAAACATGTTTTAGCAGAAAAATCCATTGCTTACGATTATGCTTCGGCAGTGGAAATGGTGAACACCGCCAAAGCAAATTCGCTGGTACTGATGGAGGATTTCATGTTTCAATACCACAGCCAGCATCAGTTTGTGTTTGATTTATTGCGAAAAGGGGAGATGGGTGAAATTCGCGTTTTCAGGGCAAATTTTGCTTTTCCCCCGATGCCCAAAACCAACTTCAGGTATGACGATCATATCGGAGGCGGCGCACTGCTCGATGCTGCGGGCTACACGGTGCGGGCAGTACATTTTATGATGGGCGATAAGTTCGTGGTAAAGGCGGCCAATCTTTACATCGACCCCGAAACCGGAACCAATATTTATGGCGGCGCTTTCCTGGATAATGGCAAAGGAGTGAGCGCCCAGATTGCTTTTGGGATGGATCACTATTACCAATGCAACTACGAAATCTGGGGGAGCAAAGGAAAAATTACCGCCGACCGCGCTTTTACCCCAAAACCCGACTTCAGCCCTATGATCATTTTCGAAAAACAGGGAGAACGCAAAGAACACCAGATGCCGCCCGACAATCATTTTATCGGCTCCATCAAAGAGTTTTACCGGGCCATTGCAACCGGCGATGTTGAAAAACATCACCACGACGTGCTGCTGCAAAGCAAAACGCTCGATGATATCAGAAGACTATCGGGGAATCAGAACGAAAAAATTAGTTTGGAATAACCATCGTTCCGAGCGCAGCGAGGAATCCGTTATTTGTCCGTTGACTACTTTTTTTAAATTCAAATAAACGTAACAATGTTTAAACAGGAATACGAAACCCTAATTTTTCAATTCAGAGGTTTGTCTACAGGATATATGTCTGAACTTACTAAGAATGAGAAAGATGAACTTGTCGCAAATTGTGACCGGTTGGCTGCGCTATTATAAAAGGTTTAAGGTGTCAACCTAACTACTTTCCCCAACTCACTGATTTAATTGAAGTTGATCAAGTATTCTCTGTGAAACTCTGTGCCTTCTTCGTGTTACTCTGTGCTAAAGCTCTAAATATTGTTGCACAACGGTTTACAAAGCAAACACAAAGTTTTACAAAGTTTGGTCACTATCATCATAAACATATTCCTACTTTCCATTGTCAGTAAAATAAAAGTAAATTTGCATTGAATTTTAGTTTTTAAGTGATGATAAACCAGCAGAAAATTGATGAAGTAGTTTCGAGGATTACAAAAAGGTTTGATCCTGAGAAAATAATTTTATTCGGTTCCCTTGCCAGTCAAAATCAGACTTCGGACAGTGACCTGGATTTACTGATCGTTAAAGAAACAAAACTTCCTGTTCATCAGCGAAGTAACGAAATTCGCTCTCACTTGTTAGGATTAAAGATACCGATGGATATTCTCGTTTACACCAGCGATGAGTTTGATAAAGAAAAAAACGTCAGGTTTTCTTTCCTAAATGGAGCACTAAAAAACTCAATAGTACTTTATGAGCGAACAAACTGATCTGATTAATGCCTGGGTTAAAATCATCAACAAACCCTGAATTTAATTTTCAAGATGCAATCCAATCCACACATTTCTATTGTCAGTCCGGTTTACGGCGCCTCAGGATTGCTTGAGGAGCTGGTCAGGCGGATCAAGGAGTCGGTTAGTAAAATAACTGAGAATTACGAAATCATTCTTGTTGAAGACCACGGCCCGGACGATTCGTGGCAAAAGATCAAAGCGATTTGTGAAAAAGACAAACGGGTAACCGGCATCCGCCACAGCCGCAATTTCGGTCAGCAGTATGCCCTCAACTGCGGTCTGGATCATGCCCGCGGAGAATGGGTGGTCACGCTCGACTGCGATTTACAAGACCGTCCGGAAGAGATCATCAACCTTTACAACAAAGCGCAGGAAGGATACGACATCGTGCTGGCAAGCCGCCAGAATCGCAGGGATGATTTTTTAAAAAAACTGTTTTCTAAAATGTTTTACCGTCTCCTCAGCTACCTCACCGACACCTACCAGGATGCTTCGCTGGCCAACTTTTCGCTCTACCACCGCAATGTGGTCGAGGCGCTCAAAAGCATGAACGATTACTCGCGATACTACCCGACGATGATTCACTGGGTAGGATTTCGGCTGGCAAAACTCGAGATACAGCACGCCAGCCGCGAAGATGGAAAAAAATCATCTTACAGTTTCAAAAAACGACTTGCTCTGGCCTTTGACACCATCGTTTCGTTTTCAAACAAACCCTTGCGCCTGACCGTAAAACTGGGCATCCTCATTCTTGTCATTGCCACCCTGCTCGCCATTGCATTGGTGATCCGCTATTTACTGGTGGATACTTCAGTAACCGGCTGGACAAGTACGTTTTTATCACTCTGGTTTTTATCCGGTATAATCATCACCATTTTGGGAATGATCGGTATTTATGTCGGTAAAATCTTTGAAACCGTGAAAAGACGGCCATCCTACATTGTCGGGGAAAAGCTTAATTATCAAGATCAAACTGCTGAGTAATGATTAAATCAATCACCATTGGAAGCAACGGTTACCTGGGCAGGCACCTGGTCCATTTTCTTCAAATCGCAGGGTTTAAAAACAGCAATTACGACATTCAGCCACAGGCGGTAACGGGCGTGGAGAATTACACTTCATTTGATATCACCGATAAACATTCATTTTCTCAACTCGATCCTGAAACAGATTTCATTTTTTTGTTCGCCGGGCTTTCCGGCACTGCCGAAGGATTCTCAAGGCACGAAGACTATATTAAAATAAACGAAATTGGTTTGCTAAATCTGCTGACCTGGATGCGTGAAAGTGGTTGCCGTGCAAGGGTAATCTTCCCTTCAACACGGCTGGTTTACAGAGGCAAAAAAGATCATCTTCTCAAAGAGGACGATCCCAAAGAAACCCGGACAATTTATGCCGTGAACAAACTCGCCGCCGAAAACCTGTTGTGGATGTATCAGAATGCTTTTGGGATTGATTACACGATTTTCAGGATTTGCGTGCCTTACGGAAATCTCTTTGGCAACAAATATTCTTATGGCACAATTGGCTTTTTCATGGACAAAGCCTATAAAAAAGAGGATATTATTTTGTTTGGAGATGGCTCCATCCGCCGCACTTTTACGCATGTAGCGGATATTTGCGATACTATTTTTGAGGCAATTTTGAAGGAAGGTTCCAAAAATCAGATTTTCAATATTGGTGGCGAAAACCTGAGCTTGCTTGTTGCTGCCACTTTGGTTGCTGATAAATTTGAGGTTGGAATTAATTTTATGCCCTGGCCTGAGATGGCTATAAAACTCGAATCGGACGACACCGTTTTTGATGACTCAAAGCTTTGTTCGCTGATAAATCATTCCCGGAAATTTGATCTTAAAAACTGGCTGTTATTGTTTTAACTAATATTTGAAGTACTTTTTAAGCCCAATGATTGGCTTTTCAACAACAAACCAAGAAATTGATGACAGAATAACGTTGATAAAAAAGAACAAAATAGCAAACTCCCAATCCTCCTTTAGAGGCACCTGTATAAAACGGGTCAGGTAATTGAAATACAAATACCCAATAAACAGGTGGTAAACGTACAATCCGTAACTAATTTTCCCAAGGTAGAGCACAATTTTATTCTCAAGAAAATTTTTCATACTACAGGTAAATGCACCATTAATAGCAATCACCACCATCACCGCATAGATAAGTGCCAGGAACGGGTCAGAAAAATGTCTGATTTTTTCAAAAAAAGGACTGGAATAAGGAAAAACAAAAACAGCGAAATAGAGGATAAGTAAATAGATCAGTGCACTTTTGTACTTTTTAATATGTCTTTCAAAACCATTACCAAATGTTAACTGCCAGGCGATGAGTGCTCCAAGTCCGAGACTGTGCATATTTGTAAAAACCAAACCATTTGCTGCTGCCCAATATTGTGTAAAATAAACCAAATAAAACCGCAGCCCAATCGAAAAGAAAATGCTTGCCAGGATTAAGCTTTTAAGGTATTTTTTGGGAATGAAAACAATCATGAAAGCCCAGAATATGTAAAACTGCTCCTCCACAGCTAACGACCAAAAATGCGTAAAAGAGCCTGCGTACTCGTTGGTAATTCCCATTTTAATATTTAGTGAATAACTCATTAACCAGGGAAACAACTCAGTAGTTTTAGGAAAATCAACGATCAACAGAAAAAATATTAACAGATAATAAATCGGGAAAATACGCAAAGTCCGCCGCATATAAAAGGACTTTATCGAAAACCAGTTGCTTCGCTCACTGGCTTCATTGGCAATTTTAAAATCGAATAAAATTTTGGTAATCAAAAAACCACTGATGACAAAAAAGAGTGTAACCCCAGTTCCAAAAGGTACATTTTTAAGAAAAGGATTTTGAAAAGAGCCTTCAACCCAATGGGCAATAAGTACCATTAAAATGGCCAAAAACCTAAGGCCATCCAATTGTTTAAAGTATTTCATTATTCAATGGGATTTCTGTTTTATTT
>JACZJL010000024.1 GCA_014860585.1 Bacteroidales bacterium
TATCACAATAGATTGTAAAAATCAGAAAAGGAATCAAGATTATAATTGATGGGTAAATTCTTGCCGTTCTATTGTATTTATCAAATTTCATAGTTTTATATTTTCCTGTGTGTCTGTGTCTTTGTTACCCTTGCGCATAACACTCTTGTAACCTTACCAAAGGTAACGAATACTTCCAAATATGTCTGGGTAACCTTACCATTTGTTCAGGTTTATTTTTTCAAAATTAGTATTTTTCACAAATCGTCAAAGGGCGATTTAATTTTTTGCAGGCTTTTGTCGGTGACGTGGGTATAGATTTCTGTTGTTTTACTGCTTTTGTGCCCAAGGAGTTCCTGTATGTAACGGAGATCGGTGCCGCTTTCCAGTAAATGTGTTGCATAAGAATGCCTTAGCCAGTGTAATGTTACGGCCTTTTTGATGTTTGCTTTTGCACATGCGCTTTGTAAAACTTTTGCCAGGCTTGCCTCAGCGTATTGGGTTCCTCCCTGTTGTCCCTCAAACATCCAGGTTTGCGGGTGATACTTTTTATAGTAATCTCTGAGTAAGGTGATGAGTTTTTCGGAAATCGGTGCAACACGGTCTTTGCGTCCTTTTGCCTGTTTAATGATCAACAGCCCGCGCTTTGAATCCACATGTTCTGGTTTAAGATTAAGGAGTTCACTGCGTCGCAGGCCGCAGGCATAAATCAGGCTCAGCATGGCCTGGTGTTTCAGGTTGACCGGTGCATCCAAAATGGCTTTCACCTCGGATTTACTCAATACATTCGGAAGTTTATGCTCACGCCTCGGGCGTTCAATTTTTTCCACTTCAATCTTGCCCTTCATCACCTCCCTGAAAAAGAGTTTCAACGCATTCACGGTCTGGTTTTGGTAAGCAAAACTGAGGTGATTGGCAATAATCACATCATTAACATAAGCCACCACATCCTCGTTGCCGATTTCTGCCAGCGCTTTGTGGGCTGTGTATTGCAAAAAGCTTTTTAGGGCTCCCAGGTAGGTTTTTATGGTCGAAGGACTGTACCTTTTGTGCGCAAGCCATCGGTGGAATTCATCCAATTTTGTAATGGTTTCCTGAGATAAAATGCGTTGTTGCTTTTCTGTTATCTCATTTTCAGCTTTGTTTTCCACAGGATATTCACCGGTGGTTGTTTTTTCGCTTTTCAGCGCCGAGTAATCCAGCCAGGCCACCGGGTTTAATGCGTTGAACACCTCGCTCAACCTGAACTGCTCAGCCGGAATGTACCAAAAGCGGCGGCTATGACTCCATGCAGCCCCTTCAAGCATTTTTACCCTGTTGATCAGCTCCTGGTTGAATGCAAATACCAGGCTCACCACAGGTTTTTTGTGGTGTACATCGTTGATTAGTTTTATTTCAGGTTTTTGTGTCATGGTGTGCTCACAAAACTCAACATTCACTACCCACCGCTATTCCCGAAAACCTTACGCTCCGGCACAGCACCGCCCCGTCAGTCACATGTCGTGAACCAACGCAAAGCCTTTAATGACAAGGCTTTGGGGCACATTTTACCGAAAATGAACTTACCATAAAATGTGCCGGAAAAAGAGGACGTTTTCGTCACTTTTTCAGTAAGCGAAAGTAAGAAGAAATGTTGAAGTTTTTACAATTACTTTCACATAAAAGTTAATTTAAAAACATTCAAAATAGGCATTTCGGATACTGATGCAGTTGTTGCCGGTTTTAATCCTCCATGGATAAGACTTTTTGGTCGTCCACTTATTGCTGTTTGAATGATGTAAGTGTTCATTTCTAATTCACTTTTTATTCCGATATTATCCAATATAAAATGATTTGAAACCTAAACAGCACTCATTCACAGCAGTTTCGCTGGTTTTCTGATTGACGATAACACGTTGAAATATAATGTTTTAACTTTGATTCTTCGTGTCTTAGTCCCTTGTGCCACAGGCATCACTTTGTGAGTGGCAAAAATACAAAGTGCCACGAAGTCACGAAGTCACAAAGTTTTTGCCTACGATTGTTTTCATAAAATGAAAATGTTAACATGTTGTAAATCAATTTATAATTAAGTGTAAGATTTTTAATCCTATTGATACACAGAATAGGATAAGCTATGCTAAACTTCAGTAATTCAAAAATTGATTGTGGACTACATTCAAATTCATCTTGGTTCACCAACAGCGTAAAGGTAAACCTTTTCTGATCCGGAAAAAACGGGTTCTTCAGGTCATTTCACTCCGCGGAAGATTACAGTTCCGGCATAACTGCTATCTGAAATCCATTCCGGTTTGATGCCGGCGCCCAAAATCCGATCGTTGTAAAATCCGATGTAACCACTTACGTCATTGTTTCGCCAGCCGGCAGGCAGTTCTACCCTTGGTTCACCATCCTCCCTTTTTGTCTGGCTGAATTTCCACACAGCCTGCATAAATGCTTTACAAAAAGCGATTGTGATGACACGGTCGCCGGGATTGTTTTCATCGGCCGGTTGCCATAGGAACAGAAGGCTGCTCTCTTCAGCAACCAAAGATGCCAGCTGAGCATCGGGCAGTGACCCATGGCTCAACAACACTTTGGCAGGATCCACTGAAAGGTTGGGATAATCGCCTGTTATAGCTTGCCTGAGGTTATGCGACAAAGCAGCGCTGTAGGCTGATCTCCCGGTGGCAAACCCTCCAAAGCCGATCCGAAGAAACTCACGATAGGGTGCCAGGTGTTCCTGAACCAACCTGAAACGCATGCGCTGTGCCATCTGTTTTGGCGTGTTGGGCTGATTTACCTTCTCCGGTAACGTCCGGAGATAGTATTTACCATACCGAAGACAACCAACCACATTCCCCAGTCGGCCACTGAACCCGTTAAGCATTTGGGCACTTACTTTTCCCATCTTGGTAAAATTTAAATATTACTATATTCAATCTGTTTACAAATATATAACAAATTCGTTTAAATACATCATTGTAATAAAGTAATACCGAATCTGTAATGTATCTGTAATAAATTTGATAGTAACCATCTGCATACCTGACCTCAATATTTTGCTGAAGAACTGGTGAAAAGCAATTGCGAAAAATTGAGGAAAGTAAATTTGCTATTTACAAAAGGGTTGGTTGAATTGTGCGCCGGTTCGCCCCTTTAGGGGTAGGGGGAGCGGTGGAATTTGACCCCCCAGCCCCCTAAAGGGGGAGTATTCTCTCTTCTGTAAATAGCAAATTTAATTTCATCAGTTTTTCGCAATTGTGTTTCATCAGTTTTTCGCAAAAGTAATTCACCAGTTTTTGTGTTGATTATTTGTTTTGGTTACCTGTTGTTTGGTTGTCATTCTGAGGCCTTTTCC
>JACZJL010000025.1 GCA_014860585.1 Bacteroidales bacterium
AGCAGGCAAGCTCCCGTGGTGACTAAGCCTCGTGAAAACGTCCAGGTGATGCTTTGCACCATCGAGCTAAACCGCAGCCAGCCTATTGCAACCGACCATCGAAGTTCCTCTTTTCTGAAAGACCTGGAGGATTGGGGGAAGATCTGCAATCACATTTACTTGTGGGATTATACGGTTGACTTTGCCCACAGCATCAGCCCTTTTCCCAATTTGCATACCTTGCAGCCTAATATTCAGCTTTTTGTGAATAACCAGGTGAAGGAGCACTTCCAGCAATCGAATACCGGCTCGGGACATGAGTTTTCGGAATTGAAATCTTATATTTTGGCAAAATTGCTTTGGAATCCTGATGCCGATGTAAATGAGATCATCAGAGAATTTACCGACGGGTATTATGGCGCTGCAGGCATTTGGATCAGAAAATATATGGATCACCTTCAGGACGAAATTTTGAATACGGGGGAGTGGCTGGATATTTATGGCCCTCCGACGGATCATCAGCATACGTTTCTTTCGCAGGATAACATGATCGCTTACCATCAATATTTCGACGAAGCAGAAAAGGCAGTGGCCAATGACCCTGCATGTTTATTGCATGTCCGCACTGCGCGGATGCCACTGCAGTATGCCATGATGGAAATTGGCAAAGCTGACATGTTTGGCCCGCGAGGCTGGTACCAGGAAATTGATGGCGATTTTATACCTCGCCGGCAGATGCTCGAAACCCTTGAATCATTTTACCGGACAGGCATTGAATGTAAATCGGCGCCGGTGAACGAATCGGGTCTGACCGTTGAAGAATACTATCATGCTACCAAACGGTTTATTGATGTTCAGGTGAAAGGAAACCTGGCATTTCGTAAAAATGTAACTGCTACTCCACTGCCTGCTGAAAAATACAGTGGAGGCCATCTCTCCTTCCTGACTAACGGTGTGCGTGGCGCCAATGACTACAAGGTTCACTGGTTGGGATGGGAATCCAAAGATTTCTCCCTGCTGCTCGACCTTGAAAATGAAGTGGCAGCAACCTCCATCGAAATCAGCACTTTGTATGATCCCAAGAGTTGGATTTTGCACCCAAAGTCGGTGACATGTATGATTTCAACTGATGGAGTTCACTTTACCACAATCGGCAAACAATTGGTTGAAGGCGATCAGAGAAAAGAGGATGAAGAGGTCAACAGGCTTTTTGCTTTCCAGGTTAAAGATCAAAAATTCCGGTTCGTAAAGTTTGAAATAAAAGGAACCTTGAGGCTCTTCGACTGGCACCCTTCAGCCGGCGGTGGCTCGTGGGTGTTTGTGGATGAGATTGTGGTGAAATGAGCAAATCCTTAAAGTCAAAAAAATGAGACAGCTATTATTTTTTCTGTGCTTATCTCTTGGTTTAAATTCTTTATCCGGCCAACCATACAAAAATTCCGATCTCCCGGTTGATGAACGGGTTAATGACCTCTTATCCCGAATGACGCCAGAGGAAAAATTCTGGCAACTTTTTATGATCCCCGGCGATTTGGGTGAGGACAGGGATAAGTTCAAAACTGGGATTTTTGGCTTTCAGGTGAATACTGTCGGGCAAAATGCAGATGCTACCAGTCAGATGCTCAGCTACAGTGCTGGCAATTCGGCTTACGAAACTGCACAGAAGATCAATGAAATACAGCGTTTTTTCATAGAAAAAAGCCGGCTGGGTATTCCAATCATTCCGTTTGATGAAGCCTTGCACGGACTGGTAAGGTCGGGCGCTACTGCTTTTCCGCAAGCCATCGGGCTGGCGGCTGCCTGGAATCCGGAGTTGATGCACGACATAGCCAAAGCTATTGCTGTAGAGTGCAAATCCCGTGGAATTCGACAAGTGCTTTCGCCAGTGGTCAACATTGCATCGGATGTGCGCTGGGGACGAACTGAAGAAACTTATGGCGAAGACCCTTTTCTGGTTGCTGAAATGGCTGTGGCGTTTGTTTCAGCTTTTGAAAAAATGGGAGTCATTACCACGCCAAAGCATTTCGTGGCCAATGTCGGCGATGGCGGGCGCGACAGCTATCCCATCCACTGGAACGAACGCCTGATGAGGGAAATTTACCTGCCCCCATTTGAAGCATGTTTCAAGCGGGGAGGATCACGCTCGGTGATGACATCCTACAATTCTTATGATGGCTCGCCCTGTACGGCAAATGACTGGCTGCTCAATCAATTGCTGAAGAAAGAATGGGGATTTGAGGGTTTTGTTATTTCTGATGCCGGCGGAACGGGTGGCGCGAATGTGCTTCATTACACGGCCGCCGATTATCCTGATGCTACCGCAACATCCATCCAGGCAGGACTGGATGTAATTTTCCAAACCAGCTACGATCATCACACCCTTTTCTCCCCACCTTTTTATGATGCAACCATTGATGAAAAGGTTATTGATGAAGCTGTTGCACGGGTGTTGAAATTGAAATTTGAGTTGGGTTTATTTGAAAATCCTTATGTTGATCCTGAAGAAGCTGTCAAATGGAACGGACATCCGGATCACCGGCGATTGGCCAGGCAGGCTGCATTGGAATCCATTGTTTTGTTGAAAAATGAGAATCAAATCCTTCCCTTTGCCAGCAATATCAAATCAATCGCAGTAATCGG
Organism: Bacteroidales bacterium; assembly: GCA_014860585.1. Lineage (NCBI taxonomy): Bacteria > Pseudomonadati > Bacteroidota > Bacteroidia > Bacteroidales > Bacteroidales bacterium. The sequence continues at coordinate 2,620 of JACZJL010000025.1, forward strand.
GCCGGATGCAACAGAAGCGAGGCTTGGAGGCTATAGCGGACCCGGAAATCAAAAAGTAAGTATTCTCGATGGAGTTAAAAACCTGGCAGGCGATGCCGTTGAAGTGAATTATGCGATGGGCTGCACGAGAGAAGTAAAAGAGCACCAGACAATCCCAACAGAATTTTTAATCAGTGAAATTGATGGAACAAGACTTTCCGGATTAAAAGGGGAATACTTTAATAATCTGTCATTTTCGGGTGAGCCGGTTTTTACAAGAAATGACAAGCAAATCCAATTTCAATGGACGCTCTTTGGCCCCGATCCTGAAAAAATGACTTATGATTTCTACTCTGTTCGCTGGAGCGGAAAACTGAAAGCACCGGAAACAGGAACTTTCAGGATCGGGATTGACGGCAACGACGGGTACCGGCTTTACCTTGATGGGAAATTGATTCTTGATAATTGGATAAAACGAACTAAACAAGCCCTACTCACCGATTTCAATTTTGAAAAAGACCGGGAATATGATTTGTTGATTGAATTTTATGAGCCGGTTGGGAATGCATGGTTTCGGCTGGTATGGAATTTTGGTATTGAAAATGACCTGACCGATGAAATCGAAAAAGCAGTGGAATTGACAACATCCAGCGATATGGCACTAGTTGTCGTGGGGATTGAGGAAGGAGAATTTCAGGACAGGGCTTACCTCAATCTTCCCGGTCGGCAGGAAGAGCTGATTAAAATAATTGCTGCAACCGGTAAACCTGTCGTGGTTGTGCTTGCTGGGGGCAGTGCCGTCACAATGAATAACTGGATTGATCAGGTTGGCGCCATCCTGCATGTTTGGTATCCTGGTGAAGAGGGAGGAAATGCTTTAGCTGAAGTGCTTTTTGGGAGTTATAATCCTGCCGGCCGCTTACCCATCACAATCCCTGTTTTTGAAGGGCAGTTGCCTTTGGTTTACAACCACAAGCCCACCGGCAGGGGAGATGATTACATGAACCTGACCGGGCAACCCCTTTTCCCATTTGGCTTTGGCTTAAGCTATACTTCATTTGAATATTCCGGAATTCAACTGGGGAAAAATCCAATTTCTGCAACCGATTCAACTTTCGTCAGTGTCAGTGTGACTAACACCGGTGAAATGGCCGGCGACGAAGTTGTTCAGCTCTATCTTCGTGATGAACTGGCATCGGTAGCCCGTCCGGTGATTGAGTTGAAGGGGTTTCAGCGCATCCGCCTTGAGCCTGGCGAAACCAAAACTGTAACCTTCGAAATCAATCCGGAAATTTTATCTATGTTTGATAAAAGCCTGAACAAAATCGTCGAACCTGGCGACTTTCGGATCATGATAGGGGCATCCTCAAAGGATATTCGTCAAAGAG
>JACZJL010000026.1 GCA_014860585.1 Bacteroidales bacterium
GCAAAGCTGATGGTTACATCATCATTGGCATAACACCCGTATTCTGATTCCACTTCCCAGATAAGAACATAAGTTACTCCGGCCACGCCGGTAAATGTGCTGGTTGGGTTGTTGGGTTGGGCAATGTTACCGCCGGCGCCACTGTTTATACTCCAAACGCCACTGCCGCCCGCCGGCGGGGTGTTGCCTGCAAGGGTGGCAGTGGTTCCCGGCAGGTTCAACTGGTCGGGGCCGGCGTCGGCCTCCGGCAGATCAACAAATGTGATATTTATCCAATCTTCAGCGCTGGTGGTGCAAGGCGAAATTGGCGCTGCGTAGATGACAAAACTAACCCAACCTATTAAAAAATCTAAGTTTGAAGGAATGTAGGTAGCATTGAGTTGGTTGGGATTTTCGATTTCCCCAAATCCAGTCAATATAAACCATTCTACTGATGAAAAATGAAATCCGAAGGCATTCAATGGGACAAGTTCCCAAGAACATACGGTTGCATCCTCTCCGGCAGCTATTACCGGCGATCGCTCAATGAAAAGGTGCAATTGACCGGATGCCTGTATGGGAGGACAGGGTTGCGTGGTGGAAGCGGTCAAAATCAGAATAACGTGGCCGATTTCAATGTCGGAAGTCCCCGGGGTGTAAACGGGGTTCAGGGCAAGCGGGTCGCTGAAAGTACCATCGCCACTGGTAGTCCAGCCAATCAATGTGGCTGATGTTCCTATGGTTGCACCTGCTATCTGAAAACTCTCACCTTCGCAAATTATGGCTTCATCACCTACATACACTTCAGGTGCAGCGCAATTGATGGTCTGGAAACTCCAGAGCGGGCCTTCGGTGGCGTTGTCGTGGTCGTCGCGGGCAACCACTTTCCAGAAATAGATGGAAGAGTGAGTCAGCGGGTAGCTGCCCCAGGCCGTGCCGTCGGTGGTGAAATCTAATGGCGGGGGATTGTTGGTTCCAAGATAGAAATCATATAGCAGCGGGTCGCCTTCGGGGTCGGAACATGACCATTGAAACAAAACCTCGAGGGGCATATCCATGGCGCCATCGGGCGGCATGGAATAAACCGGCACATCAGGCGGGAAATTTTCAACCTGGTTTCCGCAGGTTTCAAACCATTCGGCTCCGTTGTAGTAGTTCAGGCAGTTGGTGGTGATATTGTAAATCTGCATCCCCACCGGCGGGTCTGGCAAGGCGTTGCGTTCATGCGTGGTCATCGTAAGCACACTCCCGGTGTAACCCGAAAACTGCGCATAGGGCACACTCAGAAACTGTGTAACGCCCATCACCTGAAACTCTTTACTTCCGGTGATGTCAATGGCCGTTTCGAGGTAGTGGCTGTTTTTACCCCATGCAACAGCGCCAAAACTGCCGCTAAGAGGCGTCCCCCGGCCAATCACCAGGTTTACCAGTCCAATGGTGTTGGTCGTCACATCATGATTTTCCTGATAGACCACCTCGCCATCGGGCGTACCCGAGCGGATGGTCATTTGGAGGGAGAGTTCCGTGTCGGGCAGGATATCGCCGTCGCCATCACGGATTACAGTTTGGTAATTGATGCCCTGAGGGGCTTGAGCCAGCAGGGAAAGGCTCATGAGAAGTGCTGTGAAGAGTAACGAGATCTTTTTCATAATTACTTGTTTTGGTGATTATTAAAATGTTGATTTAAAATTAGATTTTTAAAAATTATCATTACTGGTTCAATATTGCGGTGCTCCGCACCTTTACCCCCACTTTTGGGCATCTTTCTACAAAGATTTCGGTGCGCTGCACCTTGCATGCTATCTGGATGCCCATTTTGTTACAAAGATTACGGTGCTCTGCACCTTTGCTCCCATCTTTGTGCAGCCTTTCTACAAAGCTTGCGGTGCGCTGCACCTTTTTGGTTTTCAATTCAATTTTCATTGCTGTATCATTATCAAGCGGCAGCGCCGCGAAATATTTGTAACAAAACATCCATGTAACCTTTATCACGAGGTGCAGCGCACCGGAATATCAACATTTCCGATGGTTAGATTTCGTTGCTTCGCACCTTTGCTCCTGTTTGGAGACGCCATTTCTACAAAGCTTACGGTGCGCTGCACCTTTTTGAAGTCCAATTCAGTTATCATTGCTGTATCATTATCAAGCGGCAGCGCCGCGAAATATTTGTAACAAAACATCCATGTAACCATTATCAGAAGTGCAGCGCACCGGAATATCAACATTTCCGATGGTTAGATTTCGTTGCTCCGCACCTTTGCTCCTGTTTGGAGACGCGATTTCTACAAAGCTTGCGGTGCGCTGCACCTTTTTGATTTTCAATTCATCAATCATTGTCTCATTTTTATTTGTTTTAAGCGGCAGCGCCGCGAAATATTTGTAAAATAACATGCCCGTAAAATTTTTCAAAGGTGCGGCGCACCGAAACATTTATTCCCAATCCCTGACATCATCAAAAAATTCAAACAAATATTCATCCTTGTGTTCGATTTCATTGTTTTTCAATATGTTCAAATACTCTTCTCTGAATGTTTTCTTTTTGTGATGTGTTTCCTGATTCAGGATGTATTTAACAACTCTGTCCAATTGTGATTTTGAATTGGTAAATGAACCATATCCCTTTTGCCAGTCAAATTTGAAATTTGATAGCTCATTTTCCTTAATCCATTTATTGCTTGAAGTTTTAATTTCCTCGACCAATTTTGGGATCAGATGATTTAAATTGTACCCAATGAAAATATGTATGTGATCAGGCATTGTACCAATAGCAATTAGTTTATGCCCATGATTTTGAACAATCCCTGTAATGTATTTTTCCAGGTCGTTTTTCCACGGCTTTCTAATTAATGCGTTGCGATGTTTTACCGCAAAAACCAGATGAAAATAGCATTGTGAATAGGTATCGGCCATTTTAATCAAATTTTAATGTGTTCAATTTATTTACATTTCCGGTTTACTATTACGGTGCTCCGCACCTATGCTCCAATCTTTGTACAGCCTTTCTACAAAGTTTGTGGTGCGCTGCACCTTTTTGAAGTTCAATTCAATTTTCATTGCTGTATCATTGTCAAGCGGCAGCGCCGCGAAATATTTGTAAAATATCAGAACTTCGAGGTAAAGCTGCACCGCTTCTTTCAGGTTTTCAATAGCCTGCTTAACTGTTTTCCCGTGTGTATGACAACCGGGCAATTCAGGGCACCAGGTGTGAAATTCATTACCATCACGTTCAATTTCAAATGTTAGTGGATTCATGTTTATAGTATTATTTGTAACCGATTCTTTTTCGGTTGTTCTGTTCATTTTTCTGTTTGTCTTTTTCTAATAGATATCGAAGCGCCTGGTAAACATCATCAAATTTTTGGTCGTATTGCTTTTCCAATTCCATCAGTTTTAGTGTTAGGTCGTGATGGGTGAGGGCATATTTTCGCATAAACACAAAAGCCCTCACAATCTGGATGTTCACTTCAATTGCTTTGGAGCTATTAAGCACACTGGCAAGCATGGCAACGCCCTGTTCAGTAAAAGCAAATGGCATGTAACGGGTACCTCCGCGCTTTGAGGTCGCAAATTGCGTCCTCAAAGTATCATATTCCTGCCTGGTTAGTTCAAACATAAAGTCAACCGGGAATCGCTCAATATTCCTTCTGACGGCTTCTTTGAGCCTTTTGGTTTCGGTTTCATACATTTCGGCCAGATGGAAATCAAGCATGACCTTTTGCGACCTAACCTCATAAATTCGCTGTTGTATCTGCTGAAGCTGCATCATATTTCTTACTGCAATACCAGTTTTTTAAAGCTCATAAATTCGCTGTTTGCTATTTTTAGGAAATAAACCCCCTTCGGCAAGTGTGAAAGATCAAAGCTTTGCCAGTGGCCGTTTGGTTTTTTGTCAAATTCATAGATTTTGATGGCTTGCCCTCTGGCATCGAGCAGTTGGATTTGGGTTTTTTCCGGCCCAACGCTCATGCTCAAATTGAAAATGCCGGTTGTAGGATTAGGGTAAATGTTGATCTGATTGTCTGCTAATTCACTTACGCCAAGCGCTTGCAGTTTCAGGCTTTTGGCAGCCGACAATCCGTGAGGTGAAAAGTTGGCCATGTTTGGGAGTGCGGGATTAAAATCCACTTCCATGAGCAACTCTTCCCCGGTGGACTGCCGGTAAACTTTAAACTGGAACATTTCACCGTAATCAAAGCCCTCTTTTTCAGAAGAAATTTCTTCATTGCCAAAAGCAACCAAAGCCAGTCCTTCACCTGGTTGCGTTACTTCAACCTGTCCGGCGCAAAGCCCGTCGGGAGTGAAAATGCCGATTATATCGCCAGGCATTATTTCGGAAGTTGTCAGCGCTGCTGCCGGAAAAGCTACAACATGAGAGGCAGCGGTTGGATGGAGGTCGTTCTATGGTGTGTTGTTCACTAATTTAGCCGGTGGAGCCGGGGTGTATTTTGATTTTGCACAAGCCGGAAATGTTACCTGTCCCTCATCAGAAGCAGCAACAAAATAGGCTTTGCCGGGAATAAGATTTCCTAATGTGTTGATATTGTAAGCCGGCCAGTAGAGATTTACGCCAGCTACCTGCTTGACGATAGTCAAATCCAAAAAGTTGGAAAATAGTGTCTCCACCGGCGTTTCGCAGGCCACCAAAACCGGCAGCAAACTCCAGCCCTGCGGGATGGCAACCGTGGGATCGACAATTTTTGTACCGGTGAGGGTAAGATCAAAACCATTCAGCGTCTTAACCTTGTAACCAGTGCTGTAATCCCAGTTGCCAATTGTGTTGACGCCTGTTTCAGGCCAGTACATCTCGGTCATCGAAGCCAAGATGATGAGGTCGTTTTCCCAGGGAGAAAAAATCCCAACAACACCTTTGTTCAGCGGATCCACATAGCCGGAAATCCCACTCCAGCCCACAGGAATATTGAGGATTTGCTGAAGGTAAAAACTCCAGGGCTGCTGAAAACCCTGTGTGAGGATAACATCACCGCCAGTGAAGATTTCGATCACCGGCTCGCCGACAGTCCAACTCAAGGAAATGTTGTCATTTTCGTAATAGCCGCCGGAGGTGGCAATAACCTGCTGCGCATTAACCTGGTTGGCAATCATAACAAAACCAAGCACAGTAATGAGAATGGATAACTTTTTCATTTTTCAAAGAGGATTAGGTGAGTAAAAAAAATTGATTTCAAAGGTAATTTATTTTCATCATTACTAAAAAAGGGGTCAAATTTTGATGAAGAAGTAAAAGTTTTGATAGAAAATTAAGTTATAGAAATACAACAAGTTAAATTTTTTTTATCCGTTTACAAACGCTTACACCCGCTTAAGTCCGTTTACAAACGCAAGTAAATATTTATTAACCGAATCACCCCAATCCCCCACCCTATCTTTGCTTCATAATTTTTTACTTAATGTTTAACCATAAATTTTAAATGTCATGAAAAGCTTAAGAAACAGTGTTCAGTTAATTGGGAACCTTGGAATGGACCCGGAAGTAAAACAAGTAGCAAATGGTAACAAGATGGCCCGCTTCTCCCTGGCCACCAGCGAAACCTACAAAAATGAGAAGGGTGAAAAAGTCACCGACACCCAGTGGCACAACCTCATCATCTGGGGCGGACTGGCCGAAGTAGCCGAGAAGTACCTGAAAAAAGGAAAGCAGATCGCTGTCGAAGGCCGGCTCGAAACCAACACCTATGACGACAAGGAAGGCAACCGGAAGTTCTATACACAGATTGTGGTAAACGACCTGGTGATGCTGGGTAAAGAGAGCAACTAACCCTGACTTCCCTGAAAACCGAAGCCCGTTGGAGCAATCCGGCGGGCTTTTTTATTTCAAATTTTTAGGAGGCTCTCTAAAAAGTTGATTATTAGCACAGAGCGTTGAAAATCTATGAGGAAGACTTTTGAGACCGCCTCTTTATAATAAACTCTTCACTACCCTCTTCACCAATGTTCCTTTTTCACCACTTAGTTTAAACTGGTAAACTCCGGATTGAAGATCCG